>NZ_JAALDU010000083.1 GCF_014145015.1 Dietzia sp. E1
TGCGGAGACCGGGTCTCCCGCGCCCGTGCGGTGGTCGCGGCCACGGCGGGCCGCCGCGGGGCCACGGGGTGCTTCGGCCTGCACGAGTGGGCGATGCTCTATCGTTCCGGCCGCGACGGCGTGCGCCACGGGCAGGTACCCCTGCGACTGACCCACGAGCGGATCGACGAGATCGTCCGCGGCTCGCGTCTGCAGTGCACGCACTTCGACGCGTTCCGCTTCTTCACCGACGACGCCGTGCCCCTCAACCGGGAGCCCCTCACGCGGGACGGGCAGGTCCACGACGAGCAGCCGGCGTGCCTCCATGCCGGGATGGATGTCTACGCCCATACGGCAGCCCTCGAGGCCGGCGCACCGGGCGAGCTCCTCCTCGACGCCATGCTAGCCGCGTTCGACGCCCGCGAGGTGGACATGCGCTCCTCGCCCTACGACCTCTCGGCCTGGGGCCTGACGCCGATACCGGTGGAGACCGCCGAGGGCCGCGCCGAGTTCGTCGCCTTCCAGAAGCAGTGGATCGCACGCACCCAGGTGCTCCGTTCGCGGTTCCTGGCCGCGGTCGACCACGTCGAGCGACTCGCGGGACGGGTCCCCGTCGGCGCACGGTGACCGGCCGTCACACGGGTGTCGCGCCGAACTCCTGCGCGGCCACGTCGGCGACGACACGGCCGAACTCGGCGTAGGCGTCCGCCCCGGCGGTCGCGGTGCGCAGCACGAGACCGATCGTGCGACCGGGCACCGGGTCCGCGAACCGCGCCACGGCGATCCCGGGGTCGCGTGTCTCCGGACCCACCGCGGATTCGGGCACGATCGTCACTCCCAGTCCTCCGGCGACGCACCGCACCGCGGTGGTCAGGGACGCGGCGCGGGACTCGCCCCGCCCGAGCACAGGCGCGGAGACCCGGCGGCACAACTCGACCGTCTGCTCGCGGAGGCAGTGTCCCTCGTCGAGCATCAGCAACGGCTGGTCGACGAGGATCTCCAGCGGCAGGCCCTCGCGCCCGGCGAGCTCGTGGGACGCCGGCACGAGCAGGGCGAACGGCTCGGAGTAGAGCGGCGTGGCGGCGACGCCCATCGCGTCGGTCGGGACCGCCATGATCGCGAGGTCGATGACGCCGCTGCGCAGCCCGTCAACCAGTCGGGACGTCTGGTCCTCCACCACCCGCGGCGTCAGGTCCGGGAACCGCTCCCCCAGCGCCGGGAGCAGGCCGGGCAGCAGGTACGGGGCGACGGTGGGGATCACGCCGATGCGCAACGACCCGAACAGCGGCCCGTCACTGCCCGCGGCGGCGTCGGCCACCGCGTCCATCGCGGTCACCGCTGCGCGGGCGTACGGCAGCAGGCGGTGCCCCGCGGGCGTGACGAGGACGGACCGCGTACTGCGCTCGACCAGGTGCAGACCCAGTCCGTCCTCGAGCGTCGCCAGAGCCTGGGACAGGGAGGGTTGACTCATGCCGAGCTCCTCGGCGGCACTGCGGAAATGCAGGCGCTCCGCCACGGCGAGGAAAACCCGGAGCTGCATGAGGCTCGGGACGAACCGCTGATCAGCCATGCCGATCAGTGTACGGCCGTCGATAACCCGAAGTCGATGATTATTCGCACGTACCTATGAGTGATCTATGTCTCATCGACTTTACCTCTCACAGGGAGTGGGGCATAGTCGGGCCTGGCCGTCCGACTAACGCCAAACCCTCAGGAGGATCACATGGCTCTTCTCACCATCGGCGATCAGTTCCCCGACTTCGAACTCACCGCGCTGAAGGGTGGTGACCTCAAGGAGGTCAACGCGCAGCAGCCCGAGGATTACTTCGAGACGATCACCAACCAGTCCTACGAGGGCAAGTGGCGCGTGATCTTCTTCTACCCGAAGGACTTCACCTTCGTCTGCCCCACCGAGATCGCCGCCTTCGGCAAGCTCGACGAGGACTTCCAGGACCGCGACACCCAGATCCTGGGCGGCTCGATCGACAACGAGTTCGCGCACTTCAACTGGCGCGCGACCAATGACGAGCTGAAGACCGTGCCGTTCCCGCTCCTGTCGGACATCAAGCACGAACTGATCCGCGCCCTCGGTGTCGAGAACGCCGACGGTGTCGCCGATCGCGCGACCTTCATCGTCGACCCGGACAACGTCATCCAGTTCGTCTCGGTCACCCCGGACGCCGTCGGCCGCAACGTCGACGAGGTCCTGCGTGTCCTCGACGCCCTGCAGTCGTCCGAGGTCTGTGCCTGCAACTGGCAGAAGAACGATCCCACCAAGAACATCAACAAGATGGACATGCTGCAGGAGGGCATCAAGTGAGCATCGAGAACCTGAAGTCCGGACTCCCCGAGTTCGCCAAGGATCTCAAGCTGAACCTGGGCTCGCTGGCGCGGTCCACCGAGCTCAACGAGCAGCAGCTCTGGGGCACGTTCCTCGCGACCGCCGCCGCGACCCGCTCGGCGACCGTCCTGTCGGAGATCGCCGACGAGGCCCGCCAGCACCTGTCGGACGAGGCGTTCAACGCCGCGCTCGGCGCCGCCTCGATCATGGCCATGAACAACGTGGCCTACCGCGCCAAGGAGTTCCTCGGCGACGACTACACCCAGGTCCGCATGGGCCTGCGGATGAACATCATCGCCAACCCCGGCGTGGAGAAGGCCGACTTCGAGCTGTGGTCGATGGCCGTGTCCACCATCAACGGCTGCGAGAACTGCACCGCCGCCCACGATGACGTCATCCGCAAGGAGGGCGTCACCAAGGAGCAGGCCTGGGAGGCCGTGAAGATCGCGGGCACCGTCGCCGGTGTCGCGCAGGCCGTCGAGATCGACGCCAACATCTGACGCTCACCTCTCCGGTGACCGTAGGGCCCCGCTGACGAGAGTCAGCGGGGCCCGGTGTGTTTTCGCCGAATGCCTCATGGTCCGCGAGTTGGACCTCGTGCTCACGCCGCTGCGCAACTAGGTTCGGCAGGAGAGCCGTGGAAGAGTCCCGCGGCACCGAGCGATGGAGACGGCGATGACCACCGGAGGCACCCCACCCGGGGACGGGTACCCGAACGACCCCTACGGTTCCGGACCGGACCAGAACCAGGGCCCCTACGGCGACGCGGGCTACGGCCAGCAGCCTTACCCGGGCCAGGGTGGCTACGAGCCGTACCCCGGGCAGGGCGGTGGCTACGAGCCCTACCCCGGGCAGGGATACGGACAGCCGGGTTATGAGCAGCCGGGTTACGGCCAGCAGGGATACGGCCAACCGGCCTACGGACAGCAGCCCTACGGCGACCCGGCGTACGGCGGCTACGGCCAGCCGGGGCCAGGCGGGGCCCCGGCCATGGTCGGCCGGGTGTCCCCGACCGGCGCGGTCAGCGCCGGCTGGCAGATGTTCAAGAACAACCCGGGCCCCTGGCTGCTCATCACCCTGGCCAGCGGTGTGGTCAGCGGGATCATCAGTGCGTTCTCCACGGACGAGTCCGGGGCCGTGATGTTCATCGCCCAGGTCCTCTCGTTCGTGGTGAGCCTGCTGCTCCAGGCGTTCATCGTCCGCGGCGCCCTCCTCGAGGTCGACGGCCACAGGCCGTCGTTCGGCGACTTCTTCAAGCTGCACAACTTCGGATGGTTCGTGGTCGCCGCGATCCTCGTGGGCATCGCCACCTTCGTGGGTGTCTTCCTCCTCATCGTGGGCGCCTTCGTCGTCGCGTTCTTCCTCTACTGGACGCAGTACTTCGTCGTCGACCGCAACATGACGGCCACCGACGCCATCGTCTCGAGCTTCCGCGCGATCAAGTCGGACGCGGGCAACCTGCTCGCGCTGGCGCTGCTCAACGTCCTCATCATCATCGCGGGCACCCTGGCACTGCTGGTGGGTCTGTTCGTGGCCATCCCGGTCACCACGCTCGCGTCGGTGTACGCCTACCGGGTGATCACCGGCCCGAGCGAATTCTCCCGCGCCGCGACCGCCGCCGCCTGATCCACCGCCGCCCGATACTCCACCGCCTGATCCGCGGTAACGGCGCGACGTGCCCCTGAGATGACGACGCCCCGACGGCCGAGTGGCCGTCGGGGCGTCGTCATTCTCGGCGCGGTGTCCTCTCCGGCGTGGTGTCATCTCCGGCGCGGTGTCATTCCCCGCGCTCGGCGTCTCCCGGCGACTGCCCGGCGACGGGGTTCTCCGCGTCCTTCTCGTGGGCCATCGCGCGACGGACCGCCCACACGGTCCCGACGAACGCGACCAGCGCCAGTGGCCAGCCCATCCCGATACGCGCGGCGCCCAACCAGTTGACCTCGTCGTTGAGGTACAGGACGTATTGCAGGACAGCCCGGATAGCGAACAACGCGGCCCAGAAGCCCGTCGCCACGGTGTACCACCGGCGGGCGGGCGGGATCCGACGCCAGGCCATCCCCTTGCCGTCGAGGAAACCCCAGATCACCCCGACGAGAGGCCACCCGGCTATCGCCGACAGCGCGAACGCCGACCCGTACACGGCCTGGGTGATGATGCCGTAGAGGAAGTACCCCTTGGCGTCTCCCGTCCGCCAGGCGATGAAGACACAGATCGCCACGCCGATGAACCCGGAGATCGCCGGCTGTGGGTTGTCCCGGCGTCCCAAGGACCAGGCGAGCATGGCGACCGCGACGCCGAGGGCGCCCCAGATGGCGGCGGTCAGGCCCCAGAACGCGTTGACGGGGACGAACGTGAGGACGGGGATCGACGAGAAGACGAGCCCCCGGACACCGCCCATCTGCTCGAGCACGGACGCGTCGGGATCCCCGAACGCGGTCTTCCGGCTCGCCACCGACTGCCGCCCGGTGCCAGCGCCGGTGTCCGACTCCCCCGCTGCCTGCTCAGGCTCTGTCACGCGATTCCTCCACGGTCCTGCACGGCTGCCCGTCGAGCAGCTCGTAGCGCGGGTTGTACATGATCCGGTGACCGTCACGGACGCCGACCCGGCCCGTCACACGGATGAACCGGCCGGTGTCGATCCCGGGGATCGTGCGCCGTCCGAGCCAACACACCTCGATCGCGCCGGTCCCGTCGAACACCTCCGCGGTCATCCCGAGGAAATCCGATCCCCCGCAGGAGAGCACGGTCCGGATGCGCCCGGTCAACGTCACGCGGTCCCCTCGCGCGACATCCGCGACGTGGGTGCACCCCGTGCGCTGGACGCGCACGGCGAGATCCGCCGCGTCGAGGGCCTCGACGGGGTCGGTGAGTCGGGCGGTCAGGTCCCGCAGGACCCTGGGGAAAGGCATGGTCAGATCTCCCTCGGCCGACCGGTTCCGGTCACAGGTCGTCGTCCGCGCCGCGGAGCCGGTCCATCGCGCTCCCGTCCCTGCGGGGCGTCGCGGTGCCACCGGTCGACGACGCGGCCGTCGCGCCCGACGACGGGGTGGCCTGACCGCCGCTCTGCGGAGCCCCGGCGGCGCCGACGGACGGTGCGGCC
>NZ_JAALDU010000084.1 GCF_014145015.1 Dietzia sp. E1
CCCCGCGACCGGTCGGTCTGACGCCGAGGCCGCCGCGACCGCGCCGGAGGCCGCACCCGCCGCGCCTGCCGAGTCGGGCGAGTCCATCTGGTCCCCGCGCCTGCGCCGCCGCACCGCCGCGTTGTGGATCGTGTGGTTCGGCATCAACTTCAGTTACTACGGCGCCTTCATCTGGCTGCCGAGCCTGCTCGTCTCGCAGGGCTTCGACCTGGTCAAGTCGTTCGGCTACACGCTCATCATCACGCTCGCCCAGCTGCCGGGCTACGCCGTGGCCGCCTGGCTCATCGAGGTCTGGGGGCGGCGGGTCACGCTCGCGGTGTTCCTCGTCGGCTCGGCGGTGGCGGCCGGACTGTTCGGCCTGGCGGACTCGCCGGCCACCATCATCGCCGCGGGTATGGCGCTGTCGTTCTTCAACCTCGGCGCGTGGGGTGCCCTGTACGCGATCGGCCCCGAGCTCTACCCCACCGCCACCCGCGGGTCCGGCACCGGCGCGGCGGCGGCGTTCGGGCGGATCGCCTCCATCATCGCGCCACTGCTCGTCCCGTTCCTGCTCGATCTGGGCGACACGGTGATGGTCTTCGGTGTGTTCGCGGCGGCCTTCGTCGTCGCCGCCCTGGCCGCCTTCACCCTTCCGGAGCGCAAGGGCGTCGCACTCGAGGACACCTGACCCCCGCGCAGGGCTTCCGGTGCGGCGGCGCGAGCGACGCTCAGTCGTGCTTCTCGCGCCCGTCGCCCAGCTCGCGGATCCGCTCCGACGCCGCGCGCAGGCGCTCCTCGCGCGCCTTCTCATCGGCCTTCTTCAGCTTCTCGTACGTCTTCTCCTCGGAATCGGTGTACCGCAGCGCCAGCCGCGGGATCCCCAACGTGAGCACCAGCGACGGCCACACGATCCACGCGTACTGCCAGTCCACCACGATCTGCAGGACGAGGAACGTGATGAGCGTCAGCCCGATCACCACGCCGTCCAGCGACTCGACCAGCTTGCCGCGGCGCCGCAGGTCCTCGAGGTCGGCGTCGGCGTCGCGGGTGGCCGGAGTCCGCGCGCCGGTGGGAGCCGGCACGAGAGAGGAGGGTGACGACGACGAGAGCGCGACCTCCCCGCCGCCCGCCGTGGCCGACTGGACGATCATGCCGTCGACTGACGTCAGCGGCGTCCCGCCGGGCAGGTCGGCGAACGAGTCGCGCAGCTGGCCGAGTGTGCGGGCCGCGGCCACGTCGCCGGAGCGGGCGTGGAATTGCGAGTCGTCCAGCCGGCCCGACGCGTAGTGGTCGCCGAGCACGGTGAGGGCGTGCAGCCGCTCGGCGTCGGAGAGCAGCAGGTCGTCGGACTCGGCCATGCCTGCAAGGCTATGACCGGCCACGACGCAGCGCTATAGGGAATCTCCCCGAATCGGCCCGCGGATCCGGGCACCGCGGCGTGCCGCGCTCGGAAACCGCGGCGTGCCGC
>NZ_JAALDU010000085.1 GCF_014145015.1 Dietzia sp. E1
GGGCGGTGCGGGAGCCGGTGCGGGCAGGGCGGCCGGGGCGGGCGCCGGCGGCACGAACGGCGTGGCCCAGACGAACGGGAACGGGAGCGCAGGCAACGGCGCCGCCTCCGAACCCATGGGGACGGGCACGACCACCGGGGCGATATCGGGCACCTGGACGGTCCACGGTCCGACCTGGACGTCTGCGGCGGAGGCCACGGGGGCGGCAGCGACCAGCGCCGCCGCGACGAGGCCGAACGCGGCCAAGGGACGAGTGACCATGGGGGCTCCTCAGTGAATTCCGAACGCCTGGACGGCGCCGATAAGCAGCAACTTACTGCTGCAACGGAAAGTTATCACCAGTGCGGCCGTCCCGGGTAATCGCCTTCTCATCTTCGGGCGTTGCGCGTTCGCGGAGAGCGCCGCTAATCTGACCCCACCAGAAGGGGAGTATCCCTCACACGCGTCGTCGTCACTACGGCCCCGGGCCCGGCGGAGCGAGCCACGCATCATCAGTGGCCGGGAGAGACCTTCGATCACCCACTGATCGAAAGGTCCCTGTCATGGACACCCCACTCTGGCTCTGGTTCGCCGTCATCGCCTTCATCGTCGTGATGCTCGCGATCGACCTCGTCGCCCACCGCAAGGCACACGTCATCGGCGTGAAAGAGGCGGCCGCGTGGTCGGCGGTCTGGATCGCGCTCGGAGTCGGCTTCGGCGTGATCGTCTGGGCCGTCTGGGGCGCTGACTTCGGACAACAGTACTTCGCCGGCTACCTCATCGAGAAGTCCCTGGCCGTGGACAACGTCTTCGTCTGGGCGATCATCTTCGCCCACTTCGCGGTGCCCCCGCAGTTCCAGCACCGGGTCTTGTTCCTCGGTGTGCTGGGCGCCCTGGTGTTCCGTGGCATCTTCATCGCGGGCGGCGCGCTGCTCATCCAGAACTTCTCGTGGATCCTCTACATCTTCGCCGCGTTCCTGCTGTATACGGGTTTCCGCATGATCCGTCAGCGCGACGAGCACCTCAACCCGGACCAGTCGCGCGTGCTGGGTGCCTTCCGCCGGCTCGTGCCCATGTCGGACACCTTCCACGGACAGCGACTGCTGGTCCGCAAGGGCGGACTGATCATGGCCACTCCCCTGCTGGCAGTGCTCGTGCTGGTGGAGACGACTGACGTCGTATTCGCCGTCGACTCCATTCCCGCCATCTTCGCCGTCACCGACGAGGTGTTCCTCGTCTTCACCGCCAACGCGTTCGCGATCCTGGGGCTGCGCGCGATGTACTTCCTACTCGCCGATCTGGTCCATCGGTTCGTGTACCTCAAGATCGGCCTGGCGTTGGTCTTGATGTGGGTGGGCGTGAAGATGCTGCTGAAGATCGACGTCTACTACATCCCGACCCCGCTCTCGCTGGCCGTCATCGCCACGATCCTCACCGTGTCGGTCGTGGCGAGCCTGAGGGCGACGCGCGGGCAAGACCGGCGGAGCCTCCCGACCCCGGCAGAGCCGCCGTTCCGCATCGCGACCCCGGATGAGGACGCACAGCTCGAGCCGCTGTTCGGCCGCGCGCGCTCCCGCCATCGCTCGGAACGTCCCGCCGCCGGACCGGCACGCTGACGGATGAAAGCGGCCGCGAAAGCCGTTCGGGACCGACTTCGCGACTGCGGTTCTCGGCCCGCTCCGCGGAACGCGTGACGGCTTATAACTTCTCATCGACAGGGGTAGGGTCGGGCTCAACGCCGGTGAGCCCCTCACTCGCACGGCTCCATCGGCGCCACACAAGGAAGGGGCCGATCATGAGTGTCAACAGCTTCAATTCGCGAGACGCGCTGGCAGTCGGAGGCGTCGACTACGAGATCTACCGACTCGACCGGGTCTCCACTGAGGTACCACTCCCCTACAGCCTGAAGATCCTGCTGGAGAATCTTCTGCGCAACGAGGACGGCCGGGTGGTGACGGCCGAGCAGGTCGAGGCGCTCCAGCAGTGGAATCCCCGTAAGCAGGTGGATCGGGAGATCCAGTACACGCCCGCCCGCGTCCTCATGCAGGACTTCACCGGAGTGCCGTGCGTCGTCGACCTGGTCGCGATGCGCGACGCGATCACCGATCTGGGCGGGGACGCGAAGAAGATCAACCCGCTGATCCCCGGCGAGCTCGTGATCGACCACTCGATCATCGCCGACGTCTTCGGCCGTCCCGACGCCTTCCAGGTCAATGCCGACCTCGAGTTCGGACGGAACCAGGAGCGCTACCAGCTACTGCGGTGGGCGCAGGAGTCGTTCGCCGACTTCCTCGTGGTCCCGCCGAACACGGGCATCTGCCACCAGGTCAACCTCGAGTACCTGTCCCGGGTCGTCTTCACCCGCGAGGGCACCGAGGGCATGATCCAGGCCTACCCGGACACGCTGGTGGGCACCGACTCGCACACACCGATGGTCAACGGCCTCGGCGTGCTGGGCTGGGGCGTCGGCGGCATCGAGGCCGAGGCGGCTCTGCTCGGCCAGCCGATGAGCATGCTCATCCCGGAGGTCATCGGACTCAAGCTGACCGGTGAACTGCGGGAGGGCACGACCGCGACGGACCTCGTCCTCCACGTCGCGGAGTTGCTGCGCAAGACCGGCGTGGTCGGCAAGTTCGTCGAGTTCTTCGGACCCGGCGTCTCCAGCGTGCCGCTGGCCAACCGGGCCACGCTCGGCAATATGAGCCCGGAATACGGGGCGACGTGTGCGATCTTCCCGATCGACTCGGAGACGCTCGACTACCTGCGGCTGACCGGCCGGTCGGAGGAGCAGATCGAGTTGGTCGAGGTCTACGCCAAGGAGCAGGGGCTCTGGCACGACCCGGCCAATCCGGCCGAGTACACCCAGGTCATCGAGCTCGACCTGGCGAGCGTCGAGCCGTCGATCGCGGGTCCCAGGCGCCCGCAGGACCGTATCGAGCTGAGCGAGGCGCCGGCCGTCGTCCTCAGCAACCTCGCGGAGGAGAAGGAACGGTCCGGGGGGCGACCCGGCAGCGTGGACGACGCCGCGGAGGACACCTTCCCGGCCAGCGACCCGATCGCCTTCAATCCCGATACGGCGACGGACGAGCCGCCGCGCCACTACTCCGAGGAGCAGCTCACCGCCAACGCCAAGCTCGGCTGGCCCAGTGATCCGGCGGAGGTCCTACTCGGCGGCGACTCCCCGGTGATCGTCGACCACGCGGACGTCGTCATCGCGGCGATCACCTCGTGTACCAACACGTCCAACCCCTCGGTGATGATCGGCGCGGCGCTGCTCGCCAAGAAGGCGGTCGAGAAGGGACTCGCGCCCAAGCCGTGGGTCAAGACGACCCTGGCCCCCGGCTCCCGCGTGGTGACCGACTACTACGAGCGGGCTGGCCTCACCCCGTACCTGGAGCAGCTGGGCTTCGACCTGGTCGGGTACGGCTGCACGACGTGCATCGGCAACTCGGGGCCGCTGACGCCGGCCGTCAGTAAGGCGGTCAACGACAAGGACCTCAACGTCGCGGCGGTCCTGTCCGGCAACCGCAACTTCGAGGGGCGCATCCACCCCGAGGTCAAGATGAACTTCCTGGCGTCCCCGCCGCTGGTCATCGCCTACGCCCTCGCCGGGACCATGCGCAAGAACCTGCTCGAGGACCCGCTGGGGACCGGATCCGACGGCGAGCCGGTCTACCTCCGCGACATCTGGCCCAGCTCGGCCGAGATCAAGGAGGTCGTCGACGCCTACCTCGAGGCCGACATGTTCACCAAGGGCTACGCCGACGTCTTCACGGGCGACGAGAACTGGCGCGGGATGAGCGTGCCGGAGGGCGACAAGTTCGACTGGAATGAGGACTCCACCTACATCCGGCGGCCACCGTACTTCGACGGCATGTCCGCAGAGCCGGAGCCCATCGGCGACATCACCGGCGCCCGCGTGCTGGCGCTTCTCGGCGACTCGGTGACAACCGACCACATCTCCCCGGCCGGTGCCATCAAGGCGTCCTCGCCGGCCGGGAAGTACCTGCAGGAGCAGGGCGTCGAGCCGGCGGACTTCAACTCGTACGGGTCGCGGCGCGGCAACCACGAGGTGATGATCCGCGGCACCTTCGCGAACGTGCGTCTGCGCAACCAGCTGGCGCCGGGCACCGAGGGTGGCGTCACGACGCACTTCCCCAGCGGCGAGCAGACCAGCATCTACGATGCATCGATCCGCTACGCCGAGGAAGGCGTGCCGCTGGTCGTCATCGCGGGTGCCGAGTACGGCTCAGGCTCGTCGCGAGACTGGGCGGCCAAGGGCACGAAGCTGCTCGGGGTGCGGGCCGTGATCGCGGAGTCGTTCGAGCGGATCCACCGGTCGAACCTCATCGGGATGGGCGTGCTGCCCCTGCAGTTCCCCGAGGGCGAATCCGCCTCGAGCCTCGGGTTGAAGGGCGACGAGGTCTTCTCCATCACCGGACTCGAGGGCCAGGATTCAGTCCCGGGAGAGGTGACGGTCCGCGCGGGCGAGGGCGACGACGCGATCGAGTTCACCGCCAAGGTCCGCATCGACACCCCGGCGGAGGAGACGTACTACCAGCACGGCGGCATCCTGCCGTACATGCTGCGGCAGATGCTCTGACCGTTGGAACCGTGCGGTCGGCCCGGTCGGCACCGGCGCCGCCCGCGCGGCCATCGGCCGCCTCCCCCGCCGGCACCGGGTCGCCGGCTCGGCCGCCAGTCGCCGGGAAGAGGAATTCGCGGGCATCGCTCGAGAAGCAGGTGTGCGAATTCCTCTTCGCGGTGAGCTCGGCGCCCCACACCGCCCCGAGCAGACGCCGCGGGCCGGGCTGCTCCGGTGACGCCGATTCCGCCTTTCCACGCACCGCCCCCCGGGTAGCGTCCGCACATATGCAGACCTCGCCTGACCAGGCCGCCGCCACCGACTCTGCGCAGCCGGAGGTCGTTCTCGAGCGCCACGACGAGATCGCCGTCATCCGGCTCAATCGGCCAGACAAGCTCAACGCGGTGACCTCGCAGAACCTGGCGGATATCATCGCCGCCCTCGACACCTGCGACGCCGACGACGACGTCCGCGCCGTCGTCCTCACCGGTACCGGCCGGGCGTTCTGCGCCGGGGCGGACCTCTCGGGCGGCGAGGACACGTTCGTCGCAGAACCTGATGCCGACACGGGCGCCGCGCCGCCGGACACAGGCGGTCAGGTGGCGCTGCGGATCTATCGCATGACCAAGCCGATCATCTCGGCCATCAACGGCTCAGCGGCCGGGGTCGGCGTCACCATGACTCTCCCGACAGACGTCCGCATCGCGGCGGAGAACGCGAAGTTCGGGTTCGTCTTCACCCGCCGCGGGCTCGTTCCGGAGGCGTGTTCGACCTGGTTCCTGCCTCGCGTGGTGGGCATTTCCGCGGCGGTCGAGTGGACGGTCGGTGGGCGGACCATCCCGGCGACCGAAGCCCTGGAGCGGGGTCTGGTCCGAGAGTTGCTCCCCGCCGATGAGGTGCTCCCCCGCGCCATCGAGATCGCGCGCGAGATGACCCGCGGTACGGCTCCGGTGTCGGCGGCACTGACCCGTCAGCTGATGTGGCGCATGCTCGGCGCACCCGACCCGGAGGTCGCGCACCGCGCGGAGTCGATCGGGATCTACACCCGCGGCAAGTCCGCCGATATCCGCGCCGGGGTCTCCGCGTTCCTCGTCAAGGAGGAGCCGGACTTCCCGGACCGCATCTCGGACGGGCTGCCCGACCTCTTCACCTGACCGGCAGCCCACGCCAGCGCGCCGACCAGCCAACCTCCCGCCCAGAAGGAGCCCACCATGACCGCTGTCGACCTCGCCGGACGTGTCGCCATCGTCACCGGATCGACCGCCGGACTCGGCGCCCGCTTCGCCCACGTGTTGGCCGAGGCTGGCGCGACGGTGATCGTGACGGGACGTCGCACCGAGCGGATCGCGGAGGTCGTCGAGTCGATCACCGAGGGCGGGGGCACGGCTCACGGCGTCCGGCTAGACGTGGCGGACGCGGCGTCGATCGAGGACTGCCTCGGCGAGGTGACCGAGAAGTACGGCACGCCGCAGATCCTCGTCAACAACGCGGGCATTCCGGACGCGCAGCGCGCGCACAAGATGCCGCTCGAGCTGGTGGACGCGGTCCTGGACACCAACATCCGGGGCCCGTGGCTTATGGCGACCGGGGTGGCGCGTCGTCTGATCGCGGCCGGGTCGCCGGGCCGGATCGTCAACATCTCGTCGATGAACTCATTCCACTACGCCGGTGAGGCCGCCGCGCTGTATGCCACCACCAAGGCGGCGGTGAACCGCATGACCGAGACGCTCGCCGTCGAGTGGGCCCGCAACTTCATCAACGTCAACGCGATCGCGCCGGGGGCGTTCGAGTCGGAGATGATGGACGGCATGCTCTCGCGGATGGGCGACATCGCCCCGGGCTTCCCGCGCAAGCGCATCGGTCGTCAGGATCAGCTCGACTCGACCCTGCTCTACCTGGTCTCCGACGCCTCGGACGCGGTCACCGGGACGGTCATCAAGGTCGACGACGGCCAGATCCACCGCTGATCCCACCGTCACTCACACTGCGAGAGGTCCTCTTCGACGATCGGCTTCCCGACCGGGGTCACGTACGTCACCATGAGGATGACGTCCTCGGTGCCCTCGTTCCGCGCCTCGTGCGGGTAGCCGGCGCCTTCGACGATCGAGTCCCCCGCCCGGAAGGTATGGGAGCCCTCCGCGAATGTGTCGGAGTAGTGGGTGATCTCGCCCTGCTTCACCACGGCGATGAGCTGCCCGTGATGGCAGTGCCTGGCGGTGCTCGTACCGGCGGCGATCGTGATCTCGCGGAAGGTCACCGCTACGCCCTGGTCGCCGTCGACCTCCACGTCGACGGGCTGTTCCTGGAGTCCCTGGACGATGTCGACGGCGAGCACCGGCTGGGTGCCGACGATCTGCGACGCGGGCGGGGGCGTGATCTCGGTGTCCACCGGGGCCTCGGCGTCACCGGAGCTGCACGCCCCGGCGGTCAGCATGGTCGCGCCGGCCAGAAGGACGACGCCGCGTCTGATCGATGTGCTCCGCATGGACGGCCCCCGTGACTTCGCGGTGCGACTGGAGGACGCCGACCGTTCCGGTCACGCTAGCGCAGCAGCCGACCCGACAAAAGACTTTTGTTGACACGCCCCCGCGAAAAGTCGCGCTTAGTCCTCGCCGACCGAGACGCTGACCTCGATGTTGCCCTCGACGGCGCGCGAGTAGGGGCACATCTCGTGGGCGAGCTTGGCCAGCTCGTCGGCCTGCTGTGCCTCGAGGCCGGGGATGATCACCTCGAGCTGCACGGCCAGGTCGATGCTCTCCTCGCCCGAGCGCACCAGCGAGATCCGTGCGCCGACGGACGAGCCGTCGATCTTCACCTTCTTCTGCCGGGCCGCGCTCTGCAGGGCGGAGTGGAAGCAGGCGGCGTACCCGGCGGCGAATAGCTGCTCGGGGTTGTTGCCCTCGCCGGAGCCGCCGAGTTCCTTGGGCGGGGCCATGGTCAGGTCCACGGCCTTGTCGGCGGTGGCCACGTGGCCGTCCCGGCCGCCGCCGGTCGACAGGGCCTCGACGGTGTAGAGCGCATCGGACATGGGCGGTCTCCTCTGGTCGTGTGGTGCGGGTGTGGCCCAACGTACGCCGCGTCCGCGGGTGGCGTCAGGGGCCGCGTCGGTGGTTCCGGCGACCACGAGGGATTCGGAGCACTGTCCCGACCGGATGGACAGGGCGACGACGACGAGGTTGATCGCACTCGCTCCGCCCCCGGACGCTCGCTGGGCCGGTCGGGCCCACATGCGTTCGCGTCTCAGTGGCCGCTACCGACCGACTCCTTCTCGGCGGCCGACGAACGCACGAGTCGGCGCACGCGCTTGACCACGAACCACACGAAGGCGATCGCGATCACCGCCAGCACGGCGTTGGACAACACCCCGCTCCATTGCTCGAGCGCGGGCTTGATGGCGGGGCCGAAGAGGTATCCGGCGCCGATCCAGATGGCGTTCCACACGCCGGACCCGAGGAGCGTGTAGGCGCTGAAGTGGGCGAACGACATCCGCTCGATGCCCGCGGGGATGGAGATGAACGACCGCACGAGGGGTACGCAGCGTCCCACCAGCACGGCGACACCGCCCCATTTCTGAAAGAACGCCTCCGACTTGTCGAAGTCGTCGTGGTCCAGCAGCGGGATGCGGCCGACGAGGCGGCGGGTGCGGTCCCGGCCGAGCGCCGCGCCCACGACGTACCAGATCCACGCGCCGAGCAGGGCACCCGCGGTCGCTGCCGCCCAGGCCAGCCAGAAGTTCATCCGGCCGTCGTAGGCCAGGAATCCGGCGCCGGGCAGGACGGCCTCGGACGGGATGGGCGGGAGGAAGGTCTCCAGCAGGATCGCGATACCGACGCCGAGCTCGCCGAGGGTCTCCATGAGCGTGAGGACCCACCCGATGAACCCGTCGTACCCGGCGGAGGGGTCGGTCGGAGCCGACGCGGCGAGAACCATCATGGGAGCAGTCTAGGGAGCGGCGGCAGGTCGGAGCGTCCGCGAGCGGCCGGCCTCACCCCCGGACCTGCGGCAATCCGATCCGGTCGAGCGCGGTCAGACCTCCCCGCCGACAACAAGAGTCGTGCTCAGACTTCCGCGCCGGCGGCGTAGGCCGCAGCCAGTTCGCGGAGCGCGGCGTGGTCCTGTCCCAGCAGGTCCATGGGCGCGCGCCGCCCGGGCAGCGAGCTGGTCGGCGTGGTCCACCACACGGTGGCGGCCTCCGGGGCGTGCCCGGCGTCGAGCATCCGGTTGACCACTGCGACGATGTCGTCCGCCCTACGGGGGTCGAAGTGGTCGAGTTGGAAACGCGGGTAGACCCACCTGCGGTCGCCGCGCAGAACGATTAACCGGCCCTGGCGGGCGAAGGTCCGCAGTGCATCGGTGGGCGCGGAGTCGGGCAGGACGCCGCGCTGGATGAGGATCTCGCCCGCCTCGTACGAGCAGACGTGGGGCACTTGCAACGCGGCGCTTCGCGGTACGCAGGGGATCACGGACCGGCGGCTGTTGGCGGGCGCGCCGGCCGGCCCGCGGAGCGGACCCCGGGCCCGGGAACGCGCGGCCTGCAGGGTCCCGTCGACCTGCCCGGCGACGCCGGTGAACGAGCTGCGCCGACGCATTTCCTTCACGACGATGTCGGCGAACAGCGGGTCGTCGAGCTCTCGCAGCGCACGCTCCGCGCGGTCTCCCGACACGGCCTTCTGCGACATCACCCGATTCTGAACAGTCATCGCGACCACCCGCCTTCTGGGCGGAATTTTACAACCTGTTCAGCCCGCGGGGCGAGACCCACTTGCGTGACTCGGGCGACTCGTGCGGGCCCGCCCCTCGCACCCTCTTCACGTAGACGCCGCCAAGGAGTACACACCTGACGGCCACTAACAATGTTAGCCGCATTAGCCTTCGCGCACTCGTGAATCCACGAAGCACCGCGTCGGTGCCGTCCGGACGCGGTGCTTCAGGAGCGGGACGCCTACGACTGGTCGGTGCGCGGGTTGCCCTTCTGCAGGCGGTCGATGTGCTCGGACGCCTCCGCCTTGGTCAGCGTCGCCGGGAGTTCCTCGCCGGCCTCGCGGGCCAGGGTGTCGAGGTAGCTCTTCTGCGCCTCGGTCATGGGCTCGTCGCCGGTGACCCAGTCGTCGGGGTCACGCTGCAGCGACCCACCGCCGGTCGCCCGCCCCTCGGGGACCGGCGCACCGAGTGTCTCTTCCCCGGAATCTCCGCTCCGCTGTCCGTTGTCGCTGCTCGGGGTCTGCTGGGAATCGGTCATGCCCGCACGCTACGCCGGGCCGGATGAGCGGACCACCGACCACGCACGCTGTCAGGGACGGGAAGAGATCAGCGACCGCGGGGCGCACGGTCCGATTCGCCGCGAGACAGGCATGCGACAGCCCTGCGCCGGACTCAACGAGACCGTCCATTCCGACCGCAGCGCAGCCGCCCGTCGCCATGGCGTCTCGCGCGCCCCGCTGCGCAGGCCAGACGCCATGGCCAGAGGCGGCTGCGGAATTCGCGCACATCCTCAGGAGCGAGACGCCATCCCCGGGAGCGGCTGCGCAGGTGGGCGCCCGTGCGGGAGTGCAGGCGCTGGAGCGAGACGCCAGGCTCAGGGGCGAGACGCTATCCCCGGGAGCGGCTGCGTGCGCTGCATGGGCTGGCTCACCGCCGCCCACCCAGCTCGGCGGCCTTGCGGGCGAGATACCGGCGCTCGGCCATCGACGTCGCCTCGGCCGCGGCCCGCTCGTACAGCCGCGCGGCCGTCGCCGACTCCGCCGCCTGCTCGTGCAGGTACGCC
>NZ_JAALDU010000086.1 GCF_014145015.1 Dietzia sp. E1
GCCTCGATGATCCGCACGGCGTCATGGCGTCGCGCCGGACCGACCCGCGCGCTCACGCCAGATCCCCCGGCCCGAAGGCGTCCGGGAGGAGCTCGCCGAGGCGCACCGCGCCGCGAGCGGTGTGGACGACCAGGTCGGGGCCGCCGTGTTCGTGGAGGAGCTGCCGGCAGCGCCCGCACGGCGAGAGCGGCTCGCCGGTGTGGGTGACGACGACGAGCTCGAGCAGCCTCCCGCCTCCGGTGCGGTGGAGGTCCGACACGAGCGAACACTCGGCACACAGGGTCAGCCCGTATGAGGCGTTCTCCACGTTGCACCCGACGACGATCCGCTCCCGCCCGTCTCCCCGGCCAGCGGGCGACGTGATCTCCGGTTCCGTTCCCGCGGCGGCGCGGCCGACGGGGGGCCCGGCCAGCGCGGCGGCACCGACCCCCAGGCCGGAGTAGGGGCGGTACGCGTTCCGCGCGGCCGCCAGTGCCGCTTCGATGAGAGTGTCGACAACCGCGCTGCGTTGTGCTGCGGATTCGTCATGCGTCACGTCGATCTACCCCTCGGTAACCTCATTTAGGGTCGCCTAACAGGCATAACCCGCCCCGACCACGCTACCCACCCTGGTTTTCGTCAGGCAGATCTCAGGTCTAAAGTCCTAGTAGGCGCCCGCTGTGCTCTCGGGCCGGAACGCGCGCCGATGGCATCAGGCCCAGACGATTCGGAGGCACGACAAGCCCATGAGTACTGCGCAGGCGCCGGCGCGTCCGGCCCCCACAAAGAAGCTCAAGTTCTACAAGGGTGACCCGGGGATGTGGTCGTGGGTCGCCCACCGGATCTCCGGCGTCGCGATCTTCTTCTTCCTCTTCGTGCACGTCCTCGACACGTCGCTCGTCACGGTGAGCCCGGAGAGCTACAACGCGGTCATCGACACGTACAAGACGCCGATCGTCGGGCTGATGGAGATCGGCCTCGTGGCGCTCGTGCTGTTCCACGCGCTCAACGGCCTGCGCATCGTCCTGGTGGACTTCTGGTCCAAGGGCGCCAAGTACCAGCGCCAGATGCTGTGGACGATCCTGGCGATCTGGGTCGTGGTCTTCGCCGCCGCGACCGCGCGCCTCCTCTTCCTCCTCTTCGAGCACCTCTAAGGAGAACGATCACCATGGCAGACGCACCTGTTCTCCAGACGTCCTACGACCGCCCCGCCTCGCTGGCGCAGCCCCGGTCGCCGCGCCTCCGCTCGCGCTTCAACTTCGAGCGCACCGCGTGGATCTTCATGCGCTACTCCGGCGTCGCGCTGGTCATCCTCACCCTCGGCCACCTCACGGTCGGCCTCATGATCGACGAGGGCGTCCACCGCATCGACTGGGCCTACGTGGCCGATCGCTGGCAGAGCCCGTTCTGGGCGATCTGGGACATCCTCATGCTCTGGCTGGCGATGCTGCACGGCGCCAACGGTGTCCGCACCATCATCGCCGACTACTCGCGCAAGGACTCGACCCGGTTCTGGCTCAACTCGATCCTCCTCGTCGCGACCGTCCTGACCCTGGTCCTGGGCACCTACGCCATCTTCGGCCTCGCCTACGACATCTGATCGACGGCAGTATCCGTCCGGCGGACTTCACCTTTTTCGAAAGCGAGCACTGAGAAACCCATGACCGATCGTCAGGTCCACCAGCACCAGTACGACGTAGTGATCGTCGGCGCGGGCGGCGCAGGCATGCGCGCGGCCATCGAGGCGGGCCCGCGTACCCGTACCGCGGTCCTCACCAAGCTCTACCCCACCCGCTCCCACACCGGCGCCGCCCAGGGCGGCATGTGCGCGGCCCTCGCCAACGTCGAGGAGGACAACTGGGAGTGGCACACCTTCGACACGGTCAAGGGCGGCGACTACCTCGTCGACCAGGACGCCGCGGAGATCATGGCCAAGGAGGCCATCACCGCCGTCATCGACCTGGAGAACATGGGCCTGCCGTTCAACCGCACGCCCGAGGGCAAGATCGACCAGCGCCGCTTCGGCGGCCACACCCGTGACCACGGCAAGGCGCCCGTCCGCCGTGCCTGCTACGCGGCCGACCGCACGGGTCACATGATCCTGCAGACGCTGTACCAGAACTGCGTCAAGCACAAGGTCGAGTTCTTCAACGAGTTCTACGTCCTGGACCTGTGCCTCACGGAGACCCCCGAGGGCCCCGTCGCCACCGGCTGCGTCGCCTACGAGCTCGCGTCCGGCGACCTGCACGTCTTCCACTCCAAGGCCACCGTCTTCGCGACCGGCGGCTCGGGCCGCATGTACAAGACCACCTCCAACGCCCACACCCTCACCGGTGACGGCATGGCCGTGGTCTTCCGCAAGGGCCTGCCGCTGGAGGACATGGAGTTCCACCAGTTCCACCCGACCGGCCTGGCCGGCCTGGGCATCCTCATCTCCGAGGCCGTCCGTGGTGAGGGCGGCATCCTGCGTAACGCCGACGGCGAGCGCTTCATGGAGCGCTACGCCCCCACCATCAAGGACCTCGCGCCGCGTGACATCGTCGCCCGCTCGATGGTCCTCGAGGTGCGCGAGGGTCGCGGCGCCGGCCCCGAGAAGGACTACGTCTACATCGACGTGACCCACCTCGGCGCAGATGTGCTCGAGGAGAAGCTGCCCGACATCACCGAGTTCTCCCGCACCTACCTCGGTGTGGACCCCGTGACCGAGCTCGTGCCGGTGTTCCCCACCTGCCACTACGTCATGGGCGGCATCCCGACCAACGTCCAGGGCGAGGTACTGCGCAACAACGAGGACGTCGTCCCCGGCCTCTACGCCGCCGGCGAGTGCGCCTGCGTGTCCGTCCACGGCTCCAACCGCCTGGGCACCAACTCGCTGCTGGACATCAACGTCTTCGGCCGCCGCGCCGGCATCGCCGCGGCGGAGTACGCTGCGAACCACGAGTTCGTCGAGCTCCCCAAGGAGCCGGAGAAGATGGTGCGCGAGTGGATGGAGCGGATGCTGTCCGACCGCGGCAACGAGAGCGCGGCCGACATCCGTAGCGAGATGCAGGCCATGATGGACGACAAGGCGTCGGTGTTCCGCACCGAGCAGTCGCTCACCGAGGCCCGCGACGAGATCCGCGCGCTCAAGGAGCGCTACGAGCACGTCACGGTCAGCGACAAGGGCCGACGGTTCAACACCGAGCTCCTCGAGGCCGTCGAGCTGGGCTTCCTCCTGGAGCTGGCCGAGGTCACCGTCGTGGGTGCCCTCAACCGCAAGGAGTCGCGTGGCGGTCACTCCCGTGAGGACTACCCGGACCGCAACGACGACGAGTACATGAAGCACACGATGGCGTTCAAGGAGAACGGCCTCGATCTGCTCTCCGACATCCGGCTGGACTGGAAGCCGGTTGTGCAGACCCGCTACGAGCCGATGGAGCGTAAGTACTGATGACCACCGCAGTCGACACCACCAAGGCCACCGACGGCAGGGACCCGAACTCCAACCGGCCCGTTCCGCCCGGCTCGACCATGGTCACGCTGAAGATCGCCCGGTTCAACCCGGAGGATCCGGATTCGGCGGGTTGGAAGGAGTACGAGGTCCCGGCCCTGCCGTCGGACCGTCTGCTCAACCTGCTGATGTACGTCAAGAACTACATCGACGGGTCCCTGGCGTTCCGCCGGTCCTGTGCGCACGGCATCTGCGGTTCGGACGCCATGCTCATCAACGGCGTGAACCGCCTGGCGTGCAAGGTCCTCATGAAGGACATGCTCCCGAAGGACGGCAAGTCCATCACCATCACGGTGGCGCCGCTGCGCGGCCTGCCGGTGGAGAAGGACCTCTACGTCGACATGGAGCCGTTCTTCAAGTCGTACCGCGACGTCATGCCGTACCTCATCACGTCCGGCAACCAGCCGACCGCCGAGCGCATCCAGTCGCAGACCGACCGCGCCCGCTTCGACGACACCACCAAGTGCATCCTCTGCGCCTGCTGCACGACCTCCTGCCCCGTGTTCTGGGCCGACGGGTCGTACTTCGGGCCGGCGGCGATCGTCAACGCGCACCGGTTCATCTTCGACTCCCGTGACGAGGGCGCCGCCGAGCGTCTCGAGATCCTCAACGACGCCGAGGGTGTGTGGCGCTGCCGCACCACCTTCAACTGCACCGACGCGTGCCCCCGTGGCATCCAGGTCACGCAGGCGATCCAGGAGGTCAAGCGCGCGCTGCTGTTCGCCCGCTGATCATCTCCACACGGGGCGTTCCAGACGCCGCCGCGTGCCGGGGCCGCATCTTCCACGTCCGGAGGGTGCGGCCCCCCGCATTTCCGGCCCGCTCGCGGCCTGCTCTCTGCCCGCGTCACTGCGCACCTACTCATGCCTCCCATAGCCGCCTCTCGCCATGGCGTCTGGCGCGTACCGATGCGCGCGCGAGACGACATGTCCGCGCGCGGCTGTCGAAAGCTCCCGAGCGAGACGCCATCGGGAGGAGCGAGACGCCATCGCCGAGAGCGGCTGCGGGGTAGTTCGCGCGCGTCATGCGGGCCCCGGCGGGCCCGTCTCACGGCGGGTCCGGCCCGCGAACGCCTCGGCCGGTCATAGAATCTGGACCCGTGACCAGCCCCCGACGACGGCCCGCACACCGCGCCGCCGGCCTCGCGATCGCGGCCCTCGTCGCGCTGACGCCACTCGCCGCCGCGGGCCCCGCTACGGCCGTCGAGCCCGCGCCGGATCTCCCGCTCACGGAGGCGCCGCCGGCGGCCGTGTTGCCGTCGACCACCTCGTCGTCGTACTTCGACACCCCACGCGACATCACCGGTTGTCCCCACCGCACGACCCCGCCCGCACCGGTCGACGAGTCCGAGGTGCCGCTACCCGGGCAGACCGTGCCCGCCCCTCCCCCCGTCCCCGAGACCCCGCCGGGCGGTGACGCGCTGGTCGGCTGCGACGTCGTGGCCCCGGACGGTTTCACCACGCCCCGCGACGTCACGGCGAGCGCGTGGATGATCTCCGACCTCGACACCGGCGAGATCGTCGCCGCCCGCGACCCGCACGGTCGCTATCGCCCCGCCAGCCTCATCAAGACGCTGCTCGCCACGGTCGTCCTGGACACGCTCGACCCGGCGCGGATCGTCCACGTCACCGACGCCGACCTCGAGGGGGCCGAGGGCAGCCTCGTGGGCGTCGGCCCGGGCGGCGCGTACTCCGTCAAGCGGCTGCTCAGCGGGCTGCTCATGTCGTCAGGCAACGACGCGGCCGTGGTGCTGGCGCACCAGATGGGCGGGATCGAGCAGACCCTCGAGGCGATGAACGCCCACGCCGCGGCGATCGGGGCGCGCAGTACGTACGCCGCCACGGTCAACGGGCTCGACGGCCCCGGCATGATGTCCAGCGCCTACGACATGTCGCTGATCTTCCGCGACGCGATGACCCGTCCGGCGTTCGCGGAGATCGTCGCCACGCAGTCCACCGGGTTCCCCGGGTATCCCGCCGGCGAGGGCGCCGGCCCGCCCGACCCCGCCGAGGCGCCGCAGAACACCGGGCCGATCCTCCGCCCGGACGGCGTCACCGTCAACCCCGGCTTCGTCGTGGGCAACGACAATCAACTGCTCTACAACTACCCGGGCGCGATCGGCGGCAAGACCGGCTTCACGGACGACGCCCGCC
>NZ_JAALDU010000087.1 GCF_014145015.1 Dietzia sp. E1
GTCAGGCCTACGGCCTCACAACTTCATAGTGAAGGGCCAGTTTCTCCAGGCACGAGTCAGTGCAGCCGGAAGCCGGACGGGCCACCTATCCGACGCTGTCCCGGTGTGCCGGTGCTGTGGAACTGGCCGTGGTCTTGTGGTCACGCGGAGCAGTGCCCGGGGCAAGGATCGCTAGCAAGACTGCGGCTGCGGCGGTGAGGATTGCCAACGTAAGTGTGGCCTGACTGCTGCCGTTGACAAATGCCTCTTTGGCGTAGTCGACCAATGGTTGCGCCATTGGTCCGGCTTGTGCGGCGATCTCTAGGGCGGCGGCCAGGGAGTCGGAGACCGGACCGCGGGCAGGTTCGGGTAACTGAGGCAGGGCGGGTTGGATGTGGCGGGTGTATCCGGCGGCCAGCACACTGCCGGCCACTGCGATCCCCATCGCAGCGCCGATCTCGCGGGCCGCATCGTTGACTGCGGCGGCGACCCCGTGTTTGCTCTCCGGAGTTTCGGCGATGATCGCGTAGGTCGCTGGGGCTGTGCATAGTCCGAGCCCTGCGCTCATGATCAACAGCGGCCATAGCAGGTCGAGGTAACGTGCGTCGACGGTCATCCGGCTGACCAGCATCAGGCCAACTGCGATGGTCACCAGACCGGCGACGGTCATCACTCGTAGTCCAAATCGCTGTGACAGTCGGGGGGCGATCACCGAGATCACGATCAGGGGGACCGTCATCGGCACCAATCCCAACGCCGAGGCCAGCGGTCCGTATCCCAGGATCAGTTGCAGGTACTGCACCAGGAGTAGGAATACCCCGAAAGTGACCAAGAATTGGATGGCCACCGACAACGAGCCGGCGCTGAAGCCGCGCTTGGCGAACAACCGAACATCCAACAAGGGGGCCGAGGATCTCAGCTCAATCAGGATAAAAAAGGCTGTCGCCAACGTGCCGGCCCCGGCGCTGGCGAGAACGATCGGGTCGGCCCAACCCCGCGCTGGAAACTCGATCGTGGCGAATACGATTCCCGCAACCGCGACTGCAGCTGCCGCCGCGCCCACCCAGTCCACGGGAGGGTGATCATGCTGGCTGGACTCAGCGATCGTGCATGCCAGCGCGGCCAGTAGGGCTCCCGCTGCGGTCAGTCCAACAAATACCGACACCCACGACCAGCGCTCAAGCAACACCCCGGCGCCGAGGATGCCTAACACTGCTCCGGAGCCGGCGACTCCAGCCCACACACCTACTGCTCGGCCGCGATGAACGGCGGCGAAACCAGCAGTCAGAATCGATAGCGTCGAGGGCATTACCAGTGCAGCGCCCGCCCCGGCAACCGCTCGCGCAGCGATCAACCAGGCCGGGTCAGACAGCAGCAGGGGAAGTGCGGATGCCATGGTGAATATCGCCAGGCCTATTACGAGAACTGCGCGTCTGCCATAGCGGTCACCGATCGCTCCAGCGGGCAGGACCAGGCACGCCAGTACCAGCGTGTAGCCGTCGACGATCCAGGTCAGCTGGGCTTGCGTCGCTCCAGTCTCTACCGCAATCTCCGGTAATGCCGAATACAGCGCGGCCATGGCCGCGACCACCAACGCCACGGCTAGGCACGACACCGTGAGCATCCACCATTCGGCTCGGGTCCACCGGGATGACTCGGTGATGGTCTGTTGGGGTGAGTGCATCGCCGGCCCCTTGCTGTGAGATGGTCGGTCTTGGTCTGAGACAAGTAGTATCACAGTATCCGGCTGGCTGGACAGGTTAGCTTGGACGAGAAGTGACCGTCGGCCGAAGGGGGAGAGCGTGAACGACTGGAGTGCTGACCGGCCCGCTACGGACGACGATCAGCTCGATCCGCGACTGCTGCGCTCACGAAAACGATTGCTCGACGCTGCCACGCATCTCCTGAGCACTGGCGGTGTAGAGGCGGTTACCGTCGAGGCGGTCACTCGAATGTCAAAGGTGGCGCGGGCCACGCTCTATCGGCATTTCGGCGGGACCGCCCAGTTGCTTGCGGCGACCTTCGAGCGGCTGTTGCCTCGCGTCGAAGTCTCTGCCACCAGTGGGTCGGTACGCGACCAACTCATCGCGCTTCTCACGGCCCAAGCCGACCTGATTGACCAGGCGCCGCTGAACATTACGACTCTGGCTTGGCTGTCAATCGGATCAGTCGGCGGCGATCCTGCCGATTCGGCCGCGATCACCTCACTGCGTAGTCGAGTCATCGAGGAATACCGGCAGCCCTTTGGCCGCATCCTCACACATCCTGACGTTCGAGCACAGCTCGGCAACGTCGACACCACCTTCGCGATCGTTCAACTCCTGGGTCCCGTCGTGTTCGCTCGCCTTACTGGGCTCTGCACCGTCGACCACGACGGATGCGTGCAACTCGTTGATGATTTTCTTGCTGCCCGCAAGCAGGGAGGCGAACCCATCCCGGCCGAGTCCATCCACGACCTGAACCGCCCTGGCGCCGGCGGATCTCGCTAAATCGGGGCTTCTTCTTGTCGGATGGGTGTGACCGCTCGATCGCCGAGGTCGCCGGGGAGGTGGCGAGGCAACCCTAGAGCCCGGTCGTTTCGGTGCGAGCGGCGGCGAGCCATCCGCTGCAGTCTGAGTGCGGCCGGAACTTCTACCGTCCAGTTTTGACTTCCCGATTAGTCAGGCTGCTGCAAGCGATCGCGAAGCTGACTCCAGAGCTTCAGCCAGTTGAAGCTCGAGCGTGGGCAGGAGGCTAACCGCCGAAGCCACACGTTCCAGCCGAGTACGCACATCGACCTCGTGCTCGATCCCGGCTCGGCCGGCCTCCGTCCATGTCTGTGCACAGTGTCTGGCGGCTACGGCGAGATCTTCGGTCGCGAGGTCACCGGTCAAACGTGCCACGTCCGCGCAGCCGTCAGCGAGCAGCTTTCGGAACAGGCCGCCACCGGTGCCGGCCTTCTCGATGAAAGCGCTCAAGCTGAATAAGAGGATCTCGAGTTCGTCAGCCGGTAGATGGGACCAAGTCCGGACATCAGCGGCGAGCTGGGCGACCGCTGCTAAGCCTTCGGAACCGCTCACCGCGGTCGTGAGATCAACGACTCCTGGCGGAGTTGGGTGGCGCATGTTCGCTGCCGATTGACGGAAAGCCGCTGCGGCAACCTGCGCAAGGTCTGGTAACTCATGCGGCCAGGCGATGCGGTACGTGGTGTGACGTGTCGGTTGTGGGAATGACATCGACGACCGTGCTCGAGCGAGAGCGTCGAACGGAACCTTTTGGACCTCGGCACGGTCGTTGTCAACAACGAAGGCGATCCTCTCCGCCTCGTCGTAACCAATTACCACGATATCGTGGCGACTCATTTGGAGCCGAACCCGCAGGTAGGGCAACTCCGCGATGTCGCCCCATATCAGGGCTGGCCTTCCGGCATCGACCTCCTGGCTAATCCACGACCATCCTTCTCGGGGATCGTCGGTCGTGAGCACTTGGACCTGTGCGCCCAGTAGATGGGGGAGATTTACTTCGAAATCGGAGTCTCTCCCTACCAGATAAAGCGGCGGGAAGAGGTCGCTCGAGCGCAAGTAGGACAGGCCAAGTGACCCCCCGAGGGTGAAGACGAGACCTTCATCGGGCGGTTCTTCCCAGCCGAGGCCTTGCCAGTGCAGGAGGTCTCGCATCGCGGCTGAGCCGCAGTGCCCCCCGACCCGATGTGGATAGTTCTCGATGAGCGTCTGGCGAGTCATCAGAGTTCCTTTCTGAACGGCAGGCGGGCACGAACCGGGCTCTCTTGCTGCGCCAGTGGGATGTCAGCGCCGTTCGTCGAGGCTCCGCCGTTGACCGTGCGAGTCTCGCTCGGGACTGGCTTACCCATTGCGCAAGGAATCGGGAGAACCCGTATGGGCGAAATCGGTCCGGACGAAAGGACGCTGCTGTGTGATGACCTGTTTGCTGAGCATGAAATCACGGGGACGATTGATGCAGTCTGCAGCAAGGAGTTCGCCATCACGGAG
>NZ_JAALDU010000088.1 GCF_014145015.1 Dietzia sp. E1
AGCGGATCGCGTCCGAGCAGCTCGCCGCCGGGGTGCCCATGATGGCCGAGGCTCGGGTGCCGTGGACCCGGGAGCTGTCCGCCATGGTCGCGCGGTCCCCGTTCGGTCAGGGCGCCGTGTGGCCGGTCGTCGAGACCGTGCAGCGCGACGGGATCTGCGCCGTGGCGATCGCTCCCGCCCCCGGACTCCCCGACGATCTGCGCTCGGCCGTCCAGGCGACCGCCCTCAAGCTCGCCGAGCACCTGGACGTCACCGGCGTCATGGCCGTCGAGCTGTTCGAGGTCGTCGGCTCGGACGGTCGCCCCGGAGTGCTGGTCAACGAGCTGGCGATGCGGCCCCACAACTCCGGGCACTGGACCATGGACGGGGCCACCACCAGCCAGTTCGAGCAGCACCTGCGGGCCGTGCTCGACTACCCGCTCGGCTCGACCGTGCCCACCGCCCCGCTCACCGTGATGGCCAACGTCCTCGGCGCGCCCGAGACGCCCGTGATGAGCATGGACGAGCGTGTCCACCACCTCGGAGCGCGGTTCCCACACGCCAAGGTGCACCTCTACGGCAAGTCCGAACGACACGGCCGCAAGATCGGTCACGTCAACGTGCTCGCCGACCCGGGCGTCGACCCGGACGACGCGGACCAGGTGGCCGCCGTGCGCGCGGTGGCCGAGCTGGCCGCCCACTGGCTCTCCCACGCCCGGTGGGCCGACGGCTGGGACCCTCACACGGGCGCGCCCGTCGGCGACTTCGAACGCTGAGCTCACCGCCGCGTCCGCGCGGCCGATGCTGTGCGGACACCGCGTCCATCGGACAACCCCCCGGGCGGCGGCGCCCCGGCCGCCCCCGCTGACACACCTCCACGAAAGGCGACGAGATGACCGCGCGACAGGACGGGCCGCAGGTCGGCCTCATCATGGGCAGTGACTCCGACTGGCCCACCATGGAGGCGGCGGCCGAGGCGCTCGCCGAGTTCGGGATCCCGTTCGAGGTGGGCGTCGTCTCCGCGCACCGCACCCCGCAGAAGATGCTCGACTACGCCCGGTCGGCCGCCGGTCGCGGCATCCGCGTCGTGATCGCCGGCGCGGGCGGCGCCGCGCACCTGCCGGGGATGGTCGCCTCCGCCACCGCACTGCCCGTGATCGGAGTGCCGGTTCCGCTCAAGCATCTCGACGGGATGGACTCGTTGCTGTCGATCGTGCAGATGCCGGCGGGGGTCCCGGTGGCGACCGTGTCGATCGGGGGAGCCCGGAACGCCGGGTTGCTGGCGGTCCGGATCCTCGCCGCCTCCGACCCCGCCCTGCGTGAGCGGATGGAGGGTTTCCAGGCGGAGCTCGAGGCGATGGTCGAGCGCAAGGACGACGCGCTCCGGCAGCGTCTGCTCGGCTGACGGGCGGGAGGCATCCCGCAGGTGCGTTCCGCGATGCGGAAAGTGGGGTCGCCGATGGGGGAGGAATCCAGTTAGTCGCTGGTAACCTGAGTGGCCGGGTGCACCCCGGATCCACTCGCGAGCCGCCGCCGTCGCGCGACCGGCCCACACCGATGTCCGGACACCGGCGCCCGCCGCGTGACCAGCACTGACGATTCCCCTTTGGAGGCCCGCACATGTCCGGTAACCCCGACTTCGATCTGTACCGTCCGGCGGAGGAGCACGAGGAGCTCCGCGCCGCGATCCGCGCGCTGTCGGAGAAGGAGATCGAGCCCCACGCCGCGGATGTCGACGAGAACGAGCGGTTCCCGCAGGAGGCCCTCGACGCGCTCAACGCGTCGGGCTTCAACGCGGTCCACATCCCCGAGGAGTACGAGGGTCAGGGCGCGGATTCGGTCGCGGCCTGCATCGTGATCGAGGAGGTCGCCCGCGTCGACGCCTCGTCCTCGCTGATCCCGGCGGTCAACAAGCTCGGCACCATGGGCCTGATCCTGGCCGGTGGCGAGGAGCTCAAGCAGAAGGTGCTGCCCGAGATCGCCGCGGGGAAGATGGCCTCCTACGCCCTGTCCGAGCGCGAGGCCGGCTCGGACGCCGCGTCGATGCGCACGCGCGCCAAGGCCGACGGTGACGACTGGATCCTCAACGGCTCCAAGGCGTGGATCACCAACGGCGGCAAGTCCACCTGGTACACGGTCATGGCCGTGACCGACCCAGATAAGGGTGCCGGCGGGATCTCCGCGTTCATGGTCCACGCCGACGACGAGGGTTTCGGCGTGTCCAAGACCGAGAAGAAGCTCGGGATCAAGGGCTCGCCCACCGCGGAGCTGTACTTCGAGAACGTCCGCATCCCGGGCGACCGGATCATCGGCGAGCCGGGCACCGGGTTCAAGACCGCGCTGCAGACGCTGGACCACACCCGTCCGACGATCGGTGCGCAGGCCGTGGGCATCGCGCAGGGCGCGCTCGACGCGGCGATCGCCTACACCAAGGAGCGCCGCCAGTTCGGCAAGGCGATCTCGGATTTCCAGAACACGCAGTTCATGCTGGCCGACATGGCCATGAAGGTGCAGGCCGCGCGTCTGATGGTCTACACCGCCGCCGCCAACGCCGAGCGCGGCTCCGCCCCCGGTGGCGAGAAGCTCGGCTTCATGGCCGCCGCCTCCAAGACCTTCGCCTCGGACGTGGCGATGGAGGTCACCACCAACGCGGTGCAGCTGTTCGGCGGCGCCGGCTACACGCGTGACTTCCCCGTCGAGCGGATGATGCGCGACGCCAAGATCACCCAGATCTACGAGGGCACCAACCAGATCAACCGCATGGTCATGGCCCGCCAGCTCCTGGCCTGACCGGTCGGCTGAACCCCGCCTCGATCTGCCCCTCCGATCGCGATCGACCCCCGGAACCCCGGGGGGCGGATCGCAATCGGAGGGGCAGATCGCGTTGCGGCCCGGATCGCGCCTGGTAGGCGGCGGGTGGAGTCGGGGCGGGAGGAGACCGCCCCGCCCCGCCGGCGCCGGAACGCTCCGCCGGCGCTCGGTGTCCGGTGCTCTAGGCGGTGAGCGTGGTGCGCTCGGTGTCCGCGATCCCCGCCACGGCGGGGTCGTCGGCGTCGGCGCCCGTGACGAGCACGGCCGTGCCGCCGGAGGCGAACACCCGCGCGAGGGTGGCCACGACGTCGTCGCGTTCG
>NZ_JAALDU010000008.1 GCF_014145015.1 Dietzia sp. E1
GCGAACCCCAGCTACGCACTCCGGATCCGGAAGAGCCGGTAAAGGCCGGCCGATGGATCGCACATCCGCTGATAGTCGAGTGCGGCGACGACTGTCTTGCCGGTCCCGGTGGCGGCGATGATCAGATTGCGATGTCGGCCGAAGACCCTCCGCTCTGCCTCCAGCGCTTCCAGCATGTGGCGCTGATGAGGGTAGGGCGTGAAGTGAATGGCTGTGGGTGCAGCGAGGAGGGCAGTGTCGTTAGTCAGATCGGTGTGTTGGTGGCCGTCCGCTGAGACACCTGGAGCAGTTAGTTCTTCGTGCGTGTCGCTGTCGCGGGCGGAAGCCGTGGAGTGCTCGAGGTTCAGATCTCCCGGAGCTTCATGCGGTCTGGCGGAGTGTTCGCGCTTAGAGAAGTGCCCGGCCGACGCGAGGGCGGCATCTAACCGTGCTGCATCGCGATCTGGGTCGTACTCTTCGAATTCCTGTGAGCTCCAGTACGAGTCGAAGACCTTGGAGAACTTGGCAATTTCTGTGCTACTTGCCGCTTCCGCGAGTCGAATATTCCATTCTAGACCGTCCACAAGGGCTGGCTTCGAGAGGTTGGAGCTACCAACGTAGGCGGTGTTGAAGCCAGAATAACGGTGGAAGAGCCAGGCTTTTGCGTGCAACCGCGTCGACGATATCTCGTACTTGATGCGAACTTGCGCTCCGAATTCTCGGACGAGGATGTCTAGCGCTGGGCGGTTCGTAGCGCCCATGTAAGTCGTGGTGAGGACGCGGAGTGGTACATTGCGACGTTTCAGCCCGGCAAGTTGGTTCTCAATAACTCGAACACCGGAGAATTTTACAAACGCACAGAGTAAGTCGACTCGGTCTGCTGTCTCCATCTCGAGGGATAGCTCGTTGCCGAGGTTTGGCTCGTCACGAGCGTTTGTCAGCAGCGCTCCGGAGGTGAACGGATGTGAGGGTCTATTCGGATGGCGATTGCCGTGAGCTGTGAGAGCGTGAAGCAGTCGGGAAGCCGTAATCTCATGCTCATCGCCGAAAAACTTTAGTACGGACCTTGCGAGCTCTAGCTGATCCGCGGCGGGCTTACCAGATAGGCGGTCGTGGACCACCGACTGGATATAGCGAGAAAGTGCCAGCGAGAGTTCAGTCTCATCGGGCGTTGCATACTGTGCAACCGCGTCAGTTGCATGAATACGGCGCTCGAGCGGACGAGTGACTAAGGATTCGTAGACTCCGTGCGGTAAAGGTTCGGTCACTTGCGAGACTTTAGCAGTGCTTCAATTGTTGGTAGGTCTGGTTTCGCCCAATCCAGGTCGCGAATTGCCTCGTATGGTTGCCACGTGATCTTGTCATGATCCGAGCTATCAGAGGGGTACTCGTCCGCGCTAACGAAATAACAGGCGAGGTCAATGACCTTGTCGCCGACGAGTGTGCTCGACCGGTCAATTAATCTGCCCACGGAGATGTCTAGGCCTAGTTCCTCTGAAATCTCGCGGCGAAGGGCGTCTTGCGGTGACTCGTCCGGCTCGACTTTCCCCCCAGGGAACTCCCACTTTCCTCCGGCCGAGCGCCCTGGGGAACGCCGGAACGCCAATACTGCGTCTTCCGTGCTGAACACAGCGCCAACCACGGTAATTGTCTTTGCCATCTCGTCCTCGGGCAGGTGTCAGTACTCGTCGGTCCCTGTTCTACCCGACTGGTCCCGCTGAGACTCCGCCGGGAGACACCGGCCGTGGTCGAGGGGGTTCATCGGGCCATGTCGCCCCAGTCGGTGAATCCCGACGGGTCGTGGCGGCCCAGGTTCGCATGTTCGAACAGGCCCCAGCCCACGTCGCCGTTGCAGGTCGCGCGGGCCACGTGGTCGATGGTGTTGAACGGCAGCATCGCGGCCACGTCGGGGGAGGTCATGTCGTAGGTGACCGACTCGCTCCACTCGCGGCCCATCCAACGGCCGTGCGACCACGCCGGGTCCCCGACGTAGCCCGAGCCCATGCTCAGCGGGACGCCGCCGAGAGTCTCGACCTCCAGCAGCAGCGGCTCGCCGCGAGGCGTGGTCAGATGCAGACGAGCGCAGTCGGGGTGGCGGGTGCCGCTGCGGTAGTCGACCTCCATCCGCGGCCAGCCCAGCTGCTCGATCCGCCCGTCGGCGAACACCCGACTCGCGTGATTGAGCGTGCGGTGCCCGTCGGGGCTCTCCTGGAGGATGACCACCATCGCGTAGTCGTCGAAGCGCAGCGGCACGTAGGTCCACCAGAAGCCCTCACGCGGCTCGGCCGCCCACCGGCCGGCGGGGTCCGACTCGCCGCTCGGCCGGATGCCCCACGAGCGATCCCGCGTGCCGAGCCAGACGTCGGGATCCACGGCGAAGTCGCGTCCGTCGACCGTGAGCGTGCCCGACCAACTGCCCACCTGCGCGAACCGGCTCGCGTCGAGCATCGCGCGCGTGCCCTCGAGCAGCACGTGCCGATCCTCGAGCACCGCGTCGAACGAGCCCTCCCACGTCATGTCCACCGACAGGTCCGGGTGCTCGCACACCAGCCGCAGGGTGCGCAGCGGCTCGATCACCTCGATCCGGAACCCACCCACTGCGGGCGCGAGCGACCGGGCGTCGAGGGCGTCGGAGAACCGCACCGACCGTTGGGTGTCGCCGTGGCGGATGGTGACGAACGCGTCCACGACCCCGAGGTTGGGGTACACGCCGAACCCCGTCACGAGGAACACGTCGCCGGTGCGGTCGTGCGCGTTGAAGTAGTAGCGGTCGTAGAAGTTCCGGTCACTCGTGCCGACCTGGGCCATCGGCAGCGGCGTCTGGTGGACGGGGAACTCGTCGAGCGGGGTGGGTTTCACGTGGATCCTCGGGGCGACGGGGCGGTCAGTCGGCGATCAGGCGGGCGAGCATGGGGTGGTGGAGGACGTACTCGTTCGGGTGGGAGAGCGCTTCCTGTTCACCGAAGTGGATACGACGACGAGTGATCCGCGACAGGATGAGGGCCTGCCGCAGCCCGGCGTAGACGTAGTAGAACGGCAGATCCCGGACGGTGGAGCCGGTCAGCTGCTCGTACTGCTCGACGACCTCGGAGTGGTCGAACACGTCCGGGATCCCGGGGAAGCCGAAGGTCACCGCGAGGTCCTGGAACAGGTCGTGGAAGTACAGGAACCAGCCCAGGTCCACTTCGGCCGGCGCGATGGCCGCCATCTCCCAGTCCAGGACGGCGGTCGGGGTGGTGCCCTCGTAGAGGATGTTGCCGATGCGGGCGTCGCCCCAGCTCAGCACGTCGGGCCCGGTCTCGGCCGGCCAGTGGTCCTCGATCCAGTCGAAGGCGCGCTCGATCAGTGGGATCCGCAGCCCGTCCTCGCGGGTCGTCCACTCGTAGTAGGCGCGCTGCTCGTCGACGTGCGCTCGCAGGGCGCTCACGCCGGGCGCCGGGGCCAGCGCCGGCAGGAGGTCGGCGGGCGCGGGGATGCGGTGGATCTCCGCGAGCACCGCCACGGACTCGCGCTGGAGCTCGGCCCGCTGCTCGGGGGCCATCTCGAGTAGCCAGCCGTCGAAGACGTACGGGGGATTGTCGACCGGCGCCTGACCGGAGGCGCGGTCCATCACAAGGAACGGCGCTCCGAGCACGGCCGGATCCTGCTCGAGCCAGCGCACTCGCGGCACTGGGAGATCGGTGGCCTCGCCGACCGCCCGCATCACGTCGAACTGCTTCTGCAGGTCGTAGACGGGGAACACCGGGAACGCGTCGTCCAGCGGGCACATCCGCGCGACCAGCCGGTCATGCCGCCGTTCGGACGGGCCCGCCGATGCGCTGGCCTCGGCCGGGGTCCACGTGGCGTCGAAGAGCACTGAGATGTTGGACATCCCCGAGCTCTCCGGTCGGCTCACCGCCGTGACCTCGACCCCGGCTGCAGCGTCGACCTCGTCGCGCTCGGCCAGCCAGACCGTGAGGCGCTCACGGAATTCGACGAGATCGGCCTCGCCGGAGGTGACCCGCTGGTGAAGCGGCTCATCGGAGCGTATCTGCGTCATGTGCTCGGACCCTTCGTGCGGATCTGATGCGCGGGCGGGACCCCGCGACGAGCCCAGTGTGACCTACGGCACAGAGGCGGAGGTCCGAAACGCCGACGCCCGCAGGCGGCCACGGGGTGTGGGACGGGAACCTCGTCGTCGTCGTCGTCGCCGGTCCGGTCCGGTCCCACACATCACCGACGGCGGCACCGGTGTGACCCACGCCTGTCACGGGGGCGGGCGCGGGTGACACCGATCCGTGACCCGTCACGGAACTCGCCGTATCGGTAGCCTCGACACACGAGCCGCGGATGTTCGCGGCGGTAACAGTGAGCTACGAAAAGGTGTGTTGTGTCGGTCCCCTTGAGCATTCTCGACCTGGTCTCCATTTCCGAGGGGGCCACCGCGCGTGACGGCATCGCCGCGTCGATGGAGTCGGCCCGCCTCGCCGACCGGCTGGGCTACTCGCGGCTGTGGTTCGCCGAGCACCACAACACCCCCAACCTCGCCTCGAGCGCCACCTCGCTGCTCATCTCCCAGGCGGCGTCGGTGACCGAGCGGATCCGCGTGGGCTCCGGCGGCGTCATGCTCCCCAACCACGCGCCGCTCATGGTGGCCGAGCAGTGCGGCACCCTCGCCAACATCCACGGCGACCGGATCGACCTCGGCCTGGGCCGCGCCCCCGGCACCGACGGCATGACCGCGCAGGCGCTGAGCCGCTCGTCCGCCGAGCCGCAGGCGTTCGCCCGCCACATCTACGACCTGCAGGGCTGGTTCGGCGAGACCGGCACCGCCCACAGCATCCCCATCTTCTCCGCGGTCTCGCAGGGGATGGAGGTCCCGATCTGGGTCCTCGGCTCCACCGTCAACGGCGCCTCGATCGCCGGCCAGCTGGGCCTGCCGTTCTCGCTGGCCTCGCACTTCGCGCCCGACCAGATCGACGACGCCATCCGCGTGTACCGCGAGACCTTCAGCACCGAGGCGCCCACCGCCCGCATCGAGAAGCCGCAGGTGATGGCGGGCATCAACGTGGTCGTCGCCGACACCGACGAAGAGGCCCAGCGGGAGTTCACCACGCTGCAGCAGATGTTCCTCGACCTCCGCGCCGGGCGCAGCCGCAAGATCCAGCCGCCCGTCGACCCCGCCCAGTTCGCCGGCGCGACCAACCCGATGCTCGACATCAGCGCGGTCGGCTCGCCCGACACGGTCAAGGCGCAGCTGGAGGAGTTCGTCGAGCGCACCGGCGCCGACGAGCTCATCACCGTGACCTACGCCTACGACCCGGCGGTGCGGAACCGGTCGATCGAGCTGCTCGCCGACCTCTGGTTCTAGTCGCGCGCCGGACCCGTGGAGTTTCTCGGCTCTTCCGGATCCGGAGTGCGTAGCTGG
>NZ_JAALDU010000089.1 GCF_014145015.1 Dietzia sp. E1
CCGTGGCCGCGGCCGCGCCGGACGCCTCGGCCCCGGCCGGCGCGGGATCGGGTTCGGTGATCTCCAGTCGCAGCCCCGAGACCCGGCCGTCGTCGCCCACGATCTCGACGGGGGACCGGTGGAAGCGGAACCGCACCACCTTCCCGCCGGCCGCGAGCGCGGCGGCCTCGGCCTCATCCGCCGTCTCGAGCCCGGCCTCACGCTGCGCCCCGACCCATTTCTCGAGTTGCGCGCACACCTGCCCCGCCCGGCGATCGCCGTCGCGGAGGGCGCGCGCCTCGTCGTCGTACTCCAGGTCGTCGGGATCCACCACCACGGTGACGCCCTCCACCTTGGCCATCTCCCGCAGCTCCAGGGGCGTGAACTTGGCGTGCGCCGGGCCACGGCGCCCGATCACCGACACCACGCGCGTCACATTGGTGCCGAAGCCGTCCCGCACGTGGGCGGGGATGTCCGTCGGCTCGAGCTGCTCAGGACTGCGCACCAACATGCGCGCCACGTCCAGGGCCACGTTCCCCACGCCGACCACGGCCGCCCGCTCGGCGGTGAGCGCCCACTCCGGGTGCGAATCGGGGTGACCGTCGTACCAGGTCACGAACTCGGCGGCCCCGTACGATCCCTCCAGGTCCTCGCCCGGGACGCCCAGCCGACGGTCGGTCAGCGCGCCGGTGGAGAACACGACCGCGTGGTAGAAGCGCCGCACGTCCTCCACCGTCAGGTCGCTGCCGAACTCCACGTTGCCCAGGAACCGGATGCGCGGATCCGCGGCGATCCCCTCGAGCGTCCGCGCGATGCCCTTGATGCGGGGGTGATCCGGGGCCACGCCGTGACGCAGCAACCCGTACGGCACGGGCAGGCGGTCGAGCAGGTCCACCACGATCCCGCGCCCCGACGGATCGCGCGAGTCGCTCCAGTCCAGCAGGGCCTCGCACGCGTACACGCCCGCCGGGCCGGACCCGACGACGGCCACACGGTAGGGGTGATCTGTGAGCGGCGTCATATCCGGATCGTCGCACAGAACGGCCACCCGGGTACCTCGACCCCGCCGATCGGGCGTCGGGGGAGCATAATCGACACCCATGAGCGACTACGCCGGGGACCTACCGCCCCGCCAGGCCTGGGAACTGCTCGCCTCCGATCCCGACGCCGTGCTGGTGGACGTCCGCACGAGCGCCGAATGGCAGTGGGTCGGCGGCGCCGATCTGTCGAAGCTCGGCAAGCGCACGCTGGGCATCGAGTGGATGACCTCGGCGGGCCAGCCCAACGCCCGGTTCGTGGAACAGTTGGCCGAGGCGGGCGTCGAGCCCGACGCGCCCGTGCTGTTCCTGTGCCGCAGCGGACACCGGTCGGCGGCCGCGGCCCGGGTCGCCACCGCCGCCGGATACGGCGCCGCCTACAACGTGGCCGGCGGCTTCGAGGGCGACCCCGACGCCGAGGGGCACCGCGGCACGGTCAACGGCTGGAAGGTCGCGGGCCTGGCCTGGCGCCAGTCCTGACACGGCCCGCCCCCACGCCCGGCCCACACACCCGGCCTGCCCACACACACGCACGCACGAGAACACAGAAAGCAGCGGATGAAGAACAACGAGCTCCCCGACGGTCTCCACCCCGACACCCTGGGGGTCCGCGCCGGCCAGATGCGCACGGCCTTCGAGGAGACCACCGAGCCGATGTTCCTCAACTCCGGCTACGTGTACGAGTCCGCCGAGGCGGCCGAGGCGTCGTTCAACGGTGAGAAGCAGCGCTTCGTCTACTCCCGCTACGGCAACCCCACCGTCGCGATGTTCCAGGAGCGCCTGCGCCAGATCGAGGGCGCCGAGGCGTGCTTCGCCACCAGCTCCGGCATGTCCGCGGTGTTCGTGGCGCTGGCCGCGCTGTGCGGCAACGGCTCCCGGCTCGTGGCCTCCCGCGCGCTGTTCGGCTCCTGCTACGTGATCTGCGCGGAGATCCTGCCGCGGTGGGGCGTGGAGACGGTGTTCGTCGACGGCGCCGACCTCGACCAGTGGCGTGAGGCGCTCAGCGAGCCCACCGACGCGGTCTTCTTCGAGACCCCCTCCAACCCCATGCAGGAACTGGTCGACGTCCGCGCGGTGTGCGAGCTGGCCCACGCCGCCGGTGCGCAGGTCGTGGTGGACAACGTCTTCGCCACCGTCCTGCACCAGAAGCCGCTCGAGCTGGGTGCGGACGTGGTGGTGTACTCCACGACCAAGCACATCGACGGCCAGGGCCGCGTCCTCGGCGGCGCCGTGTTGGGGACCGAGGAGTACATCTCCGGTCCGGTGCAGAACCTCATGCGCCACGCCGGGTTCGGCATGAGCGCGTTCAACGCGTGGGTGCTGGTCAAGGGCCTGGAGACCATGGGCCTGCGCGTGGAGCGGATGTCCGCCAACGCGCTCGAGGTGGCGCGGTTCCTCGAGTCCCACCCGGCGGTGGACTGGGTGACGTACCCGATGCTCGAGTCACACCCCCAGTACGAGCTGGCGCGCGCGCAGATGTCCGGCGGCGGGTCCGTGGTGACCTTCGGGTTGAAGTACGAGCAGGGCGACGACGGCGAGGGCGGCCACGGCAAGAAGGAGTGCTTCGCCCTGCTCAACGCGCTTCAGGTCATCGACATCTCCAACAACCTGGGCGACGCCAAGACCCTCGTGACCCATCCTGCGACGACGACCCACGCGTCCATGGAGCCCGAGGCCCGTGCCGCGGTGGGGATCGGCGACAACGTCATCCGCCTCTCGGTGGGCCTGGAGTATGTTGGAGATCTGATCGAGGACCTGCGCCGCGGTCTAGACTGACGCTATGAGCGTCCTGGGTGGCGGGTCGCGGACGAGGGTGGCGGTGCTACCCGCCGCACATCCGGCCGTGCGCCGCATCATCGGCCTGGACGGGGCCGAGCACGTGGAGCTCGTGCCCGTGCGGCCCGGCGTGGTCAACGGGCACACCCCGGCCGAGGCGGTGACCCCCGCCGAGCTCGACCCGGACTCGGACGCCTCCGGCGAGATCCACCGGGACGCCGACCCGCTGCGGGACGTCGATCTGGTGCACGTGCACTTCGGCTACGACTACCTCGAGCCCGAGAGCGTGGACGGCGTGGTCGAGCACCTCGAGACGGCCGGGGTGCCGTTCGTGCTGACCGTCCACGACATCGTCTACCCGACGCACGAGGACGAGCTGCCGCACCGGGATCACACCGGCACGCTGGTGGAGGCCGCGTCCGCGGTGATCACGCTGACCGAGGTGGCGGCCCACGAACTGTGGGTGCGGTGGGGCGTGGAGCCGGTCGTGGTGCCGCACCCGCGGCTGCTGGACGAGGCGGAGATCTCCGCCGCCGTGCGCGCGGGCAAGCACCTGCGCGGGCCGGACGACCCGCTCGTGGTGGGGGTCCTGCTCGAGCGGATGGGCGAGAACATCGAGGGCCCCGAGCTGTTGGACCAGCTCGCGCCGGTCGCACAGGGCCGCCGCGGCGCCCACCTGCGGATCGTGGTGGAGGCGCAGGCGTGGCGCGACGCGTGCGGCGAGGACCGCGAGGCCGGCGGGCACCACCTCGTCGCGGAGCTGGCGGCCGAGGGCGGCTGGGAGTCGGTGCGGTTGGTGCGTTACGAGTCGCTGGATCTGGGGCCCGTACTGCCGGAGTTCGCCGCGCTCGACGTGTGCGTCCTGCCGTACCGGTTCGCCACCCACTCGACGTGGCTGGAACTGTGCCGCGACCTCGGGGTCGCGCCGGTGTTCCCGTCGGTGGGGTTCCTGCGGGACCAGTGGTTCGACCGGTGCGACCCGGGCGAACACTCGGGAGAGGTGTACGACCCGCGTGATCCCTCCGCGGTGGCGGTGGCCGTGCGCGCGGCGTCGGAGGATCCGCGGGCCGTGCCGCCGCGGGTGGCGGGCGCCGATCCGGAGACCGTCGTGGCCACCCATGCGCGGATCTACCGTGAGGCCGCCGGCGGCTGAGAAGGCGACCGGGCGGACGGCACGGTCGGGTTATTAAGCGGGCGGCTCAGGCGGTGGCGTCGCTGCGGGCGATGTCGACGGGCCACGCCAGCGTGAGGACCGAGTCCGGCGCCGGGGAGTCGGCGTCCATGCTCAGTTCGAGGCACACGGTCACCGCCGCGCCGGGTGTGGTGCGGGTGGCGCCGGGCAGGATCAGCGGGACGTCGGAGGTGGGGGCGTCGACGGGCACTGGCTGCTCACCGTCCCCGGCGAGGACGTTGTCCGAGTCGAGGCGGAAGGCCGGCGCCGCGCAGGCCCCGCCGCGGGAGGCGACCGCCCGGATCCGCACGTCGGCGGCGGCGGCCGGGTCGCCCTCCACGAGGACGCCCTCCCCGATCGCCACGTGGGCGTCGTCGCGCGAGTCGACGCTCGTGCGGAGGGTGAGCGGTTGGTAGGCCGAGCGGTCCCGCAGGCCGGCCGTGTCGACGCGGACCGGGAAGTGGCCACCATAGGAGGAGATGGGCGCGGTCCAGGTGGTGCCGAAGTCGGTGGACGCCTGCACGGACCAGGCGGAGCTGCGGAGCTCGGACTCGCGGGCCTGCTCCTCGCGGTCCTGCAAGATCATCGTGGCGGCGAGGGCGCAGGCGGAGGAGGCGGCGAGGCCCACCAGGGCGGTGGCCGCGTGCCTGATCCGCATGACTCCTCCGAACGTGCGCTCTGCCGGAGGTCGGTGCAGGGGAGGGGACCCTGGTCACGCGATGCGCGGTGACTTCCGGTTCATGAAGAATATTGCTGACGCGGCCGTATTCGTTACGCCTCGTCTCGGCGTGTGGCCAAATTCACAGGTGCTCCGACTGGCGGCTCACGGCCCTTTCATAGGACGCCGAGTAGTTTTTCGCAGGCGACGCGCACAGGGAGCCCGAGAAGCAGGAGCTGGGATGCCCGGTATTGGTTGCCCGGGCCGGTCCAGCTCCCCACTCGCGCCACGACAGACAGTGTTACCTGAAGGTCGAGTATCGCAGGTCGCGCTGTGTAGACGTAGCTAGTCTCGTGGACTTCGCCCACCACTCGTGAGCCGGCCGAGATCTCGTAGACGATCGGCACATTCTGGGGTAGGCCGCGCGGTCTGGTCCACGAGAGCTCCAGCTGGTTTTCCAGCAGGCTCAGGCCTAGGAGAGTGGCACCTTGGCTGCACTCGAGGTTCTGGACCGGGCCGAGCGTTCCCGCGGTGAACGAGGCCGTCGCCTGCTCCTCGTCGACCCAGGCGGCGTCGGTGTTGCTCAACGCGCCGGCCCCGCCGAGCAGGGCCAGCGCGAGCGCCCCGATCCCGATGAGCGCGATCAGGCACCGGTGCCACGGCGTGAAGACGGTGATCATCCCGACCGGCCCGTGTTCTGAGGATCGGCGGGATCGGCGCCGGAGGCGGGGTGGTCGTCGTTGTCGTCGTCGTCGTCTTCGTCGTCCTCCTCGTGGCCTTCCTCGTCGCCGCGCGTCCACACCGACCACCCCACCAGCAGGCTCGCCGCGACGGTCAGGCCGGCGAGCACCACCGGGTTGCTGAACTGCTGGATCACGGGAGCGCCGCCCGGCACCGAGAACAGCACCAGCTTCACCGTCGAGGCCGCGTAGGGCCCCGGGTCGTCCGAGTCGTTGGCGTCCCCGCGCATGTCGAACGCGACCGCTCCGGTCACCGGGTCCGAGTCGATGATCCGGACGACCCGGTGGGTGACGGGCAGCTCGCCCTCGCCGCGCTCGACCGTCACGATGTCACCGGGCGACATCTCGGCCGCCGGGATCTGGCGCGCGATGGCGACGGAGCCGGCCGGGATCGTCGGGCCCATCGACCCGGTGCGGAACATGAGGATGCCGATATCGAAGACCACGGCGAGCACGACGAAGGCGATGCTCACCGCGCCGAGCGCCGCGAGGACGGTGAGGCCGATATCGCCGAGCCTCCCGATGAGGCCGCGGCGGGCAGGGCGGACGGGTGCCGCGGGGTCGGCCAACTCGAGCTCGCTCATCACATCTCCGTCCGGACGGACCGCGCGGCCCAGGTCCACGTGTGGGTGAGCGCTCGCCCCTGCACCGCGCTGGGGGCGTCGGGCGAGAGGCGCACGCGGAAGCAGTAGGCGAGAACGTCCTCGCCGCCCGGGCCCACCGCCTGGGTCGACGTGCCCTCCCGGCGGCTGGTCATCGCGACCGAGGCGGAGGGGCTGCCGTGGACGTAGTCCGCCGAGTCGGTGAACGCCGAGACGTCGCAGGCCGGGCCGGCGGGCGTGTCCGGCGCGACGACTACCGCGTACTCCAGCGAG
>NZ_JAALDU010000090.1 GCF_014145015.1 Dietzia sp. E1
AACTCGGACAGCTCGCCGATCCGCCCATGACCAAGGACGCCGTCGCCGGCCGCATCCGGCGGCTGCTGTCGATGGCGGACCGCAAGGCCGCCGAGCTCGGCATCCCGGACACCGAGTCCGTGGTGACCGAGGACATGCTCGACGACGCCTGATCGACCCCAGAACACCCTGCACGGGGCCGGGCACCGGCGGGTAGTCTGGGTCACGTCCCCGGGCCCCACCCGGCCCCGGTGACGTCCAGCGTTCTCGCACCACCAATAAGGAGACATCACGTGACCGTGCGCGTAGGCATCAACGGATTCGGACGTATCGGCCGCAACTTCTACCGCGCGGTGGAGGCTCTCAAGGCCGAGGGCAAGACGGACATCGAGATCGTGGCCGTCAACGACCTGACCACGAACGACATGCTCGCTCACCTGCTCAAGTACGACTCGATCCTCGGTCGCCTCGGCAAGGACGTCACCTACGACGACAACTCGATCACGGTCGGCGGGACCAAGATCGGGGCGCTCGCCATCAAGGAGGGCCCCGCCTCCGTGCCGTGGGGTGACTACGGCGTCGACGTCGTCGTCGAGTCCACCGGCATCTTCACCTCGGCGGAGAAGGCCCGCGGCCACCTCGAGGGCGGCGCCAAGAAGGTCATCATCTCGGCCCCCGCGTCGGACGAGGACATCACCATCGTGATGGGTGTCAACGACGACAAGTACGACGGCTCGCAGACGATCATCTCGAACGCCTCCTGCACCACCAACTGCCTCGCGCCCGTGGCCAAGGTGCTGTCCGACGAGTTCGGCATCGTCAAGGGCCTCATGACCACGATTCACGCGTACACCCAGGACCAGAATCTGCAGGACGCGCCCCACAAGGACCCGCGTCGTGCCCGCGCCGCCGCGCTGAACATGGTCCCGACCTCCACCGGTGCCGCCAAGGCCGTCTCCCTGGTGCTGCCCGAGCTCAAGGGCAAGTTCGACGGCTACGCCGTGCGCGTCCCGCTGCCCACCGGCTCCCTGACCGACCTCACCGTCGAGCTCGAGAAGAAGGCCTCGGTCGACGAGGTCAACGCCGCGGTCAAGGCCGCCGCCGAGGGCCCGATGAAGGGCATCCTCAAGTACACCGAGGACCCGATCGTCTCCTCTGACATCGTCACCGATCCGCACTCGTCGATCTTCGACGCGCCGCTGACCAAGGCGATCGACGGCCAGATCAAGATCGCCTCCTGGTACGACAACGAGTGGGGCTACTCCAACCGCCTGGCCGACCTCATCGGCCTGGTCGGCAAGTCGCTCTGAGAGCCTTGAGGGCCTGACGACACCCGTACCACACACCGGGCCCGGTCCGGGGACGCCGCGAGCGTCCCGGCCGGGCCCGGCGCACATCGACCGGCGCCGCACGGTCAGTCCACCCACCCGGTGACCCACCCACAGTTCTTCCGACAGGAGTTCCACCACATGGCCGTGAGCACGCTCTCCGACCTGCTCGACGCCGGCGTAGAGGGCCGTAAGATCCTCGTCCGCTGCGACCTCAACGTCCCGCTCGACGGGAAGACCATCACCGACGCCGGTCGCATCACCGCTTCGCTGCCCACGCTCAACGCGCTGCTCGACGCGGGCGCGGCACTCGTGATCACCGCCCATCTCGGCCGCCCCAAGGGCGAGGCCGATCCCGAGTTCTCCCTCGCGCCCGTGGCGGAGAAGCTGGGAGATGAGCTGGGGCGGTACGTCCAGCTCGCCGGTGACGTGGTGGGGCCGGACGCGCGTGAGCGGGCCAACGGCCTGACCGACGGCGACGTCCTGCTGGTCGAGAACGTCCGCTTCGATCCCCGCGAGACGAGCAAGGACGAGTCAGAGCGCGCCGCGTTCGCCGCGGAACTCGCGAGCCTCGTGGGCGAGGACGGCGCGTTCGTCTCCAACGGCTTCGGCGTGGTCCACCGCGCCCAGGCCTCCGTCTACGACGTCGCCAAGCTCCTGCCGGCCTACGCGGGCGACCTCGTGCAGAGCGAGGTCGACGTGCTCGCCGACCTCACGGGGGACCCGAAGCGTCCGTACGCGGTGGTCCTCGGTGGATCCAAGGTCTCGGACAAGCTCGCCGTGATCGAGGCGCTGGCACCGAAGGTCGACACCCTCGTCATCGGCGGCGGCATGTGCTTCACCTTCCTCGCCGCGCAGGGCCACGGCGTGGGCTCCTCGCTGCTGCAGGAGGAGATGATCGACACCTGCAAGGACCTGTTGGCCAAGTACGGCGACGTCATCACGCTCCCCGTGGACGTCGTCGCCGCCGACGGGTTCGCCGCCGACGCCCCCCACACCACGGTTCCCGCCGACGCGATCCCCGAGGGCAAGATGGGCCTGGACATCGGCCCCGAGTCGGTCGCCGCCTTCGCCGAGAAGCTCACCTCGGCCAAGACCGTGTTCTGGAACGGGCCGATGGGCGTGTTCGAGTTCGAGGCCTTCTCCGCCGGCACCCGCGGCGTCGCCGAGGCGATCATCACCGCGACCTCCGCCGGCGCGTTCTCCGTCGTCGGTGGCGGCGACTCGGCGGCCGCCGTGCGCACCCTGGGGCTCGGCGAGGAGAACTTCTCCCACATCTCCACCGGCGGCGGCGCCTCGCTGGAGTACCTGGAGGGTAAGGAACTGCCCGGCGTCACCGCCCTCGAGCGCGGCAACTGACCCGGACACCCAGGAACCACAAGGAGAGAACATGGCACGCACCCCGCTCATCGCCGGCAACTGGAAGATGAACCTCAACCACCTCGAGGCGATCGCGCTCGTGCAGAAAGTCGCCTTCTCCCTCCCGGAGAAGTACCTCGAGAAGGTCGACGTGGCGTTCATCCCGCCGTTCACCGACATCCGGGGCGTCCAGATCGTCATCGAAGGTGACAAGCTGGGCTTCGCCTACGGTGCCCAGGACGTCTCGGTGCACGAGTCCGGCGCCTACACCGGTGAGATCTCGGCCTCCATGCTCGCGAAGCTCGGCTGCACCTATGTCGTCGTGGGCCACTCCGAGCGCCGCGACTACCACGCCGAGACGGACGAACTGGTCGCGGCCAAGGCCGCGGCCGCCCACCGTCACGGCCTGACCCCGATCGTCTGCGTGGGGGAGAAGCTCGAGGTCCGCGAGGCCGGTGACCACGTGGACTTCGTCGTGAACCAGCTCAAGGGTTCGCTGGAGGGTCTGACGACCGCGCAGTTGGCCTCCACGGTCATCGCGTACGAACCGGTATGGGCGATCGGAACCGGCAAGACCGCCTCCGCCGCCGACGCGCAGGAGGTGTGCGCGGCCATCCGTTCGGCCCTGGCCGAGCTCGCCGACGCCGAGACGGCCGAGTCGATGCGCGTGCTGTACGGCGGAAGCGTCAACGCCTCGAATGTCGGCGAGCTGCTCGAGCAGCCCGACGTCGACGGCGGTCTGGTGGGCGGGGCGTCGCTCAAGCCCGACGAGTTCGCCCAGCTGTGCGCTATCGCCGCCGGCGGTCCGCTGCCCTGATCCGTTCCCGCCCCCGGCGGGTCGGGCCCTCGTCGGACCGGCACGCCGGGATCAACCGCGGACGCCCGACCGGGTAGTCTGTAGCGGTCGCACCCGACCGCCCGACCTGACGTGAGGCACGATCCCTACATGAAGCTCGCCCTGGACATCTTCCTCATCATCACCAGCCTGCTGCTGATGCTGTTCATCCTGCTGCACCGCGGCAAGGGCGGCGGCCTGTCCTCGCTGTTCGGTGGCGGTGTCCAGTCGAGCCTGTCGGGCTCGAGCGTCGTCGAGCGCAACCTGGACCGGGTCACCGTGGTCGTCGCGGTCCTCTGGGTGATCGCGATCATCGCCGTCGGCCTGCTCGTCCGCTTCGGCTGATCCCCGCTCGGGGCCCATACGCGCGAAACGGGGTGTGCACTCTCCCACGAGGGAGGGCGCGCACCCCGTTTCGTCGTCCCGGGTGATCCGACGTGGCGCCGGGCCGGCTCTGCGGCGCTGAGCCGGCACCGTGGCGCCGGGCCGACGAGCGGTGCAGGGCCGGCGTCAGCTCACCAGCGAGGCGGCGGGCCCGTCGAGGTGGTAGGTCGTGGACTCGGTGCCGACGGCCCCGGCGACCGGCCAGTCCGCCGGATCGGCGCCACCCAGACCCTTCGCGACCGCCTCGGCCTTCCCGTCTCCGGTGGCCACGACGATGACGTGCCGCGACCGGCGCACCGCCGGCAGCGTGAAGGTGAGTCGCTCCGGCGGCGGCTTGGGACAGTCGCGGACGCCCACCGCCAGCCGGTCGGTCTCGGCGATCGCCGGGGTGTGCGGGAAGAGGGAGTCGATGTGCCCCTCCGGCCCCATCCCGAGGAGCGTCACGTCGAACAACGGCTCGTCGCCACCGGGTAGGTCCACCTCGGCGAGGAATGCCTCCGCGGCGGCGTCGACGTCGTCGAACTCGCCGCCGCGCGCCGGCCAGCGGTGGATGGTGGCCCGGTCGCCGACGGCATCGAGCAGGACCTCGGCGAGCTGTCCGTCGTTGCGGTCGGGGTGATCGGCCGGGACGAAGCGCTCATCCCCGAGGAAGATCGTGACCCGGCTCCAGTCGACCTCGGTTCCGGCGAGCGCGGCGGCCGTCTTCACGCCTACCGAACCACCGGTCAGGGAGAGCGTCGCCCGGCCGGCCGCGGCGACGCGTTCGTTGAGGTGGCCGGCCGCGGCGAGGGCGGCGGCCTCCGCGAGGGACTCCGCGTTCTCGTGGACGAGATGACGGCTGACTGACATCGACGCTCCTGTCGTGGTGGTGGGGTGGGAACGGACGCGGGTGCCGGCCCTTTCGGACCCGGCTCAGCGAACCGACGCCGAGGTGTAGATGACGCGATCGTGGTTGGCCAACGCGTCCGCGTACACACCATCAGTGTCCATGCGGCGCAACTCCTCCGCCAGACAGTCGGCCACACTCCGACCCACGAGAGCGACCCGGGTGGGGGACTGCCCGGTGATGCGCAGCTCCGCGGAGGTCGCGCTGACCTGCTCGATGACGATGGACCCGGAGGCACGCTCCAGCACGACCATCCTCGGCCCGACCGCGCGCAGGACGTCGATCCCGAGGCGGGACGCCAGCCACCCGCCCGCGAGGTCCACCGACGCCGCACGCTCCGGCCCACAGACGGTGGCGCCCGTGATCGGCTCGAAAGGGGGGCGATCGAGGGTCGCGGCCAGCAACGAACGCCAGTGGGTGATGCGCGCCCACGCCAGGTCGGTGTCACCCGGCGAGTACCCGGCCGCTCGCTTGGCCAGGGCGTCCGTCGGATGCCCCTCGGCGTCCGAGTCGACGATGCGGCGCCGGGCGAGCCGACCCACGCGGTCCTCGGACAGCAGCGTCGGGGAGTGGCGGGGCCACCACACGGCGAGCGGGGTGTCGGGGAGCAGCAGCGGCGTCACGAGGGACGCCGACTGCGACGCCATCGCGCCGGACGTGCGCAACACGACGACCTCCGCCGCGCCGGCATCGCCGCCGACGCGGATCTGGCCGTCCAGCCGATCGGCGTCGGCGCGCCGCCCCCGGATGACCACGATGACGCGGCACGGGTGCTCCCGGCTGGCCTCGTTCGCCGCGTCGATCGCCGACTCGCTCCCACGGACGTGGTCGGTGATGACGATCAGCGTGAGGACGCGGCCGATCGTGCTCAGGCCCGCCTCCTCGCGGATCTGCACGAGCTTCTTGGCGATCGCGCGGGTCGAGGTGTCGGGTAGGTCGATGATCACGGTCGCCTCCATGCGCGGCCGCTGCGGGCCAGGATCTCGTCGGCGCCCCTGGGCCCCCAGGTGCCCGCCTGGTACTGCTCGGGTTGGCCCTCCGACTCCCACTCACGCAGGACCGGGTCGAGCAGTTGCCAGCTCAGCTCCACCTCACGCGAGACGGGGAAGAGGGACGGCTCGCCCAGCAGCACGTCGAGGATGAGTCGCTCGTACGCCTCGGGCGAGGATTCGGTGAACGCCTCGCCGTAGGCGAAGTCCATGTTGACGTCCCGGACCTCCATCGCCGTCCCCGGCACCTTCGACCCGAACCGCAGGGTGACCCCCTCGTCCGGCTGGACGCGGATCACGAGGGCGTTCTGCCCCAGCTCCTGCGTCATCGTGGCGTCGAACGGCAGGTGCGGGGCGCGCCGGAAGACGACCGCGATCTCGGTGACGCGGCGCCCCAGGCGCTTACCGGTGCGCAGGTAGAACGGGACGCCCGCCCACCGTCGGTTGTGGACCTCCAGGGTGATGGCCGCGTAGGTCTCGGTCGTCGAGGACGGGTCGTAGCCCTCCTCGTCCTTCAGCCCGACGACCTGCTCGGAGCCCTGCCAGCCGCCGGCGTACTGACCGCGCGCGGCGGTCTGGGAGATCGGCAACGCCAGCGAGGTGGACTCGAGGACCTTGGTCTTCTCCGCACGCAGCGCGGCGGCGGAGAAATCGGTCGGCTCCTCCATCGCCACGAGCGCCATCAGCTGGATGAGGTGGTTCTGGATGACGTCGCGCGCGGCACCGATACCGTCGTAGTACCCGGCCCGCCCGCCGAGACCGATGTCCTCGGCCATCGTGATCTGGACGTGGTCGACGTGGTTGGCGTTCCACACCGGCTCGAAGAGCTGGTTTGCGAAGCGCAACGCCAGGATGTTCTGGACCGTCTCCTTGCCGAGGTAGTGGTCGATACGGAACACCGAGTCCTCGGGGAACACCGCCCCCACGACCGTGTTGAGCTCGCGCGCACTGGCCAGGTCATGACCGAAGGGTTTCTCGATGACCACCCGGCGCCAGGATCCCTCGGGACCCCGCGTGCACCCGGTGCGATCGAGGTGCCGGCACACGGTCGGGAAGTCATCCGGGGGGATCGACAGGTAGAACGCGTAGTTGCCAGCCGTGCCCCGCTCCGCCTCGAGCGCGACCAGCTGGTCCGCCAGGCGGTCGAAGCCCTCGTCGTCGTCGAAGGTTCCGGTCACGAACCTCAGTCCCGCGGCGAGTTGCTCCCACACGTCCTCACGGAACGGTGTCCGGCAGCGCTCGCGGGCCTGTTCGCGGGCGAACGCCGCGAACTCCTCGTGCGCCCACTTACGCCGACCGAACCCGATGAGGGAGAAGCCGGGCGGGAGCAGACCCCGGTTGGCGAGATCGTAGATCGCCGGGATGAGCTTCTTCTTGGACAGGTCACCGGTGACGCCGAAGATCACGAGGCCGGAGGGCCCCGCGATCCGCGGCAGCCGCCGGTCGCGGGGGTCCCGGAGCGGGTTGACCCATCCCTCGGGGGCCCCTGTCGAGCTATCGGCGCCGGACGTGTCCAGACGGCCGGGACCGGTCACGAATCCGACGGGATCTCGTCGATCCGCGCCCTCACCGTGTCCAGCAGATCGTCCCAAGCGGTGACGAACTTCTCCACGCCCTGGCGCTCGAGCAGCGCGAAGACCTCGTCCAGGTCGATGCCCTCGGCACGCAGCGCGTCGAGGGTGGCGCGGGAAGCCTCAGCGGTGCCCCGCACCGTGTCACCCTCCACCACACCGTGGTCGCCGAACGCCTGCATCGTCGCGAAGGGCATCGTGTTGACGGTCCCGCGCGTGACCAGGCCGGTCACGTACAGCGTGTCGGGGTACGCCGGATCCTTGACGCCCGTGGAGGCCCAGAGCAGCCGCTGCGGCCGGGCGCCGCGGTCCGCCAGCTCGCCGAATCGGCCGGCCGGGTCGAATACCTCGTCGTAGACCTCCTGGCACAGGCGGGCGTTGGCGAGCCCGGCCTGGCCGCGCAGTTCCGACGACTCCGGCAGGCGAGAGTCGATCTCGGTGTCCAGACGGGAGACGAACACCGACGCCACCGAGTGGATCGACGACAGATCGTGCCCGGCGGCCACGGCCTGCTCGAGGCCGGTGAGGTACGCCTCCGCGACCTTCCGGTACTGGTCCGCCGAGAAGATCAGCGTGACGTTGACGTCGATGCCCTTGCCGATGACATCGGTGATCGCCGGCAGGCCCGCCGCGGTGGCGGGGATCTTGATCATCACGTTGGGCCGGTCGACCGCGGCGGAGAGCTCGACCGCCTGCTGGACGGTCTCCGCCGTGTCGTGTGCCAGGCCCGGGTCGACCTCGAGGGAGACGCGACCGTCCACGCCGTCGGTCGCCCGATAGGTCGGCGCGAACAGGTCACAGGCGTCCCGGACGTCAGCGGTGGTGAGCGCGCGGACCACGGAGGCGAGTTCGCGGTCGGCCCGCACCGCCTCGGTGAGGGCGCTCTCGTACGCCGACGAGTCCGCCAGCGCCGACTGGAAGATCGCCGGGTTGGTGGTCACGCCCACGATCGAGTACTCCGCCACCCGCTTCTCGAGCTCACCGGAGGCGAGGAGCTGACGGGACAGGTCGTCGAGCCACACGGAGACTCCGGCGGCACTGAGAGCGGCGAGATTCGCGTTGGTCATCATGCCTCCCCGGCAACGGCCGCGAGCGACTCGCGGGCGGCGGAAACCACCGCGTCGGCGGTGATCCCGAATTCGGTGAACAGGGTCTCGTAGGGCGCGGAGGCGCCGAAGTGCTCGAGCGAGACGGCTCGGCCCGCGTCTCCGAGGAACCGGTACCACGGCATCGCGATACCGGCCTCGACCGAGACCCGGGCGCGCACGGCGCGCGGGAGGACCGACTCGCGGTACTCGGCGTCCTGCTGGTCGAAGAACTCGACACAGGGCATGGAGACCACTCGCGTGGGCACGCCCTCGGCCTCGAGGGTCTCCCGAGCGGCCACGGCCAGCTGGACCTCGGACCCGGTGCCGATGAGGATCACCTCGGGGGTACCCGTCGACGCCTCGGCGAGGACGTAGCCGCCCCGCTCGACACCCTCACGGGCGAGCTGCGCGGTGCCCTCGAGCACGGGTACGTTCTGCCGGGTCAGGCACAGCCCCTTGGGTCCGTCGAGCGCCTCCAGCATCGCCCGCCAGGCGGCGGCGGTCTCGTTGGCGTCGGCCGGACGGAGGATCGCCAGCCCCGGGATCGCGCGCAGCGCCGCGAGCTGCTCGACCGGCTGGTGGGTCGGGCCGTCCTCGCCGAGACCGATCGAGTCGTGGGTCCACACGTAGTAGGCGTTGCTGCCCTGGAGCGCGGCCAGCCGGACGGCCGGGCGCATGTACTCGCTGAAGATGAGGAACGTCCCACCGTACGGGCGGGTGGGGCCGTGGAGTGCGATGCCGTTGAGGATCGCGCCCATCGCGTGTTCGCGGACACCGAAGTGCAGGTTCCGCCCGTAGGGGGAGGCGGTCCACGTGTCGGTGGTGATCGACGCGGGGCCGAACGAGTCCGCGCCCTTGATGGGGGTGTTGTTGGAGCCGGCGAGGTCGGCGGACCCACCCCACAGCTCCGGAAGCGTGGCGGCGAGGGCCTGGATGGCCTCGGCGGAGGCCTTGCGGGTGGCGACGCCCTTGGGATCGGCCTCCCAGGTGGGCAGACCCGCGTCCCAGCCCTCGGGGAGCTGGCCCGAGTACAGCCGATCGAACAGCGCCTTGCGCTCCGGGTTCGCCTCGGCCCAGGCGTGGAACATGTCGCTCCACTGCGCGTGGACGCGCGCACCGCGGTCGCGGGCTGCACGGGTGTGGGCGATCACCTCGTCCTCGACGGTGAACGGCTCCGTGCCGGCCATGCCGAGCGCCTCCTTGACGGCATCGACCTCGTCCTGGCCCAGCGCGGCACCGTGCGCTGCGCCCGTGTTCATGGCGTTCGGCGCCGGGTAGGCGATGATCGTGCGCAGGACGATGATCGAGGGCTTGTCCGTGACGGCTCGTGCGTCGGCGATCGCCTCCTCGATGGCGGCCACGTCCTCGCCGCCGTTCACCGTCTGGACGTGCCACCCGTAGGCCTCGTAGCGCGCCGCGACGTCCTCGTTGAACGCGATTCGGGTGTCGTCCTCGATCGAGATCTCGTTGTCGTCGTAGATGGCGATGAGGTTGCCGAGCTGCTGCGTGCCCGCGAGCGAGGCGGCCTCGGCCGTGACGCCCTCCTGGATGTCGCCGTCGGAGGCGATCACGTAGATGAAGTGGTCGAACGGGCTCTTGCCGGCGGGGGTGTCCGGGTCGAACAGCCCGCGCTCGTAGCGCGCCGCCATCGCCATACCGACCGCGGAGGCCAGTCCCTGTCCGAGCGGGCCGGTGGTGATCTCGACCCCGTCGGTGTGCCGCCACTCGGGGTGGCCGGGGGTCTTGGAGCCCCAGGTGCGCAGGGCCTTGAGATCCTCGAGCTCGAGGCCGAAGCCGGCGAGGTACAGCTGGATGTACTGCGTGAGCGAGGTGTGCCCGCAGGACAGGATGAACCGGTCCCGTCCCACCCACGTCGGATCGGACGGGTCGTGCCGCATGATGCGCTGGTAGAGCGTGTACGCAAGCGGGGCGAGGCTCATCGCCGTGCCCGGGTGACCACTGCCGCACTTCTGCACGGCCTCGGCGGCGAGGACGCGCGCGGTGTCCACTGCACGGGTGTCCAGTTCGGTCCAGTCGGATGGGTGGCGGGCGGTGGTGAGCTCGGTGATCTCCGACGCGCTGGTCACTTGTGGTTCTCCCGGGTCTGAGGGTGCGGCGCGGATCCGCGCGTATGTCGTGAACCACCTTAGTGGTCGCGGCCACGGCGGGCGTACCGTCCCCGCCCCCGCTCTTTCGCGGACCGCGCAGGGGGGACGTAGTATCGGCTCGGTAGTGCGTTGACGTCTACTGCGAGGAGTTCCGGTGCACGATTCCACCCCGACCCGGAGTGGGGGGCCATCAGTCTCCCCTCCAGAGTCCACGGGGCGGCCGGCTCCGGCGAGCGGGCGGGCCCGTGTTGTCGACGTGGTGATGGCGTACATCGCCCTCACCAAGCCGCGGGTCATCGAGTTACTCCTCGTCGCCGCTATCCCGGCCCTGCTGCAAGCGGATCGCGGGAACATCCACCTCTCTCTGGTCCTGCTCACCCTCGTCGGCGGCTGGATGGGCGCGGCGAGCGCGAACTCGCTCAACATGGTCGTCGACTACGACATCGACCAGGTGATGAAGCGCACCGAGCGCCGCCCGCTCGCCCGCCACGCGATCACCCCGCGGGCCGCGCTGATCTTCGGCCTGGTGCTCGGCGTGGCCAGCATCCTATGGCTGGGGCTCCTGGCCAACAGCTGGCTCGCGGCGTTCTTCATCCTCATCACGATCCTGTTCTACGTGATCGTGTACTCGATGATCCTCAAGCGCCGGACCGCTCAGAACGTCGTCTGGGGCGGCGCCGCGGGCTGCATGCCGGTCTTCGTCTCGTGGGCGGTCATCACCGACAACCTACCGGACGGTCAGCCCCATAACTGGTGGCAGGCGGTCGTGCTGTTCCTCATCATCTTCTTCTGGACGCCACCGCACACCTGGGCCCTCGCCATGCGTTACAAGGAGGACTACAAGGCCGCCGGCGTGCCGATGCTGCCCGTGGTCATGGGTCCCGAGGGCGTGACCCGCCGCATCACCATCTACACGTGGGTCACCGTGCTGTGCACGCTCGCGCTCATCCCCGCGGCGGGCTGGGTCTACGCGGCCGGCGCGATCGGCTTCGGCGTGTGGTTCATCGTCATGGCGCACCGCCTCGAGGCGGGCGTGCGCCGCGGCGTCGAGGTCAAGCCGCTCAAGCTGTTCATCCTGTCGAACAACTACCTCGCCGGGGTCTTCGTGGCCCTGTCCATCGACGCGGTGCTCGGACTGCAGACCGTGGCGGAACTCCTGCCGCTGGCCTGACCGGGTCCGGCGGGTCCCGCTCAGCGCTCGGGATCGAGTGTCACCGAACCCGTCGTCCGCCGCTCCTGCAGGGCTCGGTGCGCTTCCGCGGCCTCTGACAGGCCGAACGTCGCCCCCACCGACAGCCGCAGCGTGCCGTCGACGACCCCTTCGAGGACCTCGACGGCCCGGCCGCGGAACTCCTCCGTCGTCGCGATGTAATCCGCGAGGGTCGGGCGTGTGAGGAACACCGAGCCGGCCGCGTTGAGTCGCTGCGGATCCACCGGCGGCACCGGACCGCTGGCGGCGCCGAACAGCACGAGCGTGCCGCGCCGCGCGAGGACCGCCAGACTGTCGTCGAAGGTGTCCCTACCCACGCCGTCGAAGACGGCCGCGACGCCCCCCTCCGCCAACTCGCGCACCCTCTCCGGCGTGGCCTCCGGGTAGAGCAGCACGTGGTGCGCCCCGAGCTCGCGGCAGAGGTCGGCCTTCTCCTCGGTCGAGGTCGTCGTGATCACCCGGAAGCCGTGGGCCACCGCCAGCTGGATGAGGAGCTGGCCGACGCCGCCCGCCCCGGCGGTGATCAGTACGTGATCGCCGGCCGAGGCCCGGTGGGTGTCGGTGATCAGATAGTGCGCGGTGAGCCCCTGCAGCAGCATCGAGGCCGCCACGTCGTCGTCGATTCCCTCCGGCACGGTGACCACCGACTCGGCGGGGGCGACGATGTACTGGGCGTAGGAGCCGGGCACCCGGCACCAGGCCACCCGGTCGCCGGCGACCAGGTCGGGCGTGCCCTCGCCGACCGCCTCGATCACCCCCGCACCCTCGCTACCCGGGATGAACGGGAGGTCCCGCTCGTAGACGCCCTCGCGGAAGTAGGTGTCGATGTAGTTGACCCCGATGGCGCGGGTACGGACGAGCACCTCACCCGGGCCGGGCGACGGCACGTCGACCTCCACCGGTGTGAGCACCTCTGGGCCGCCGTGTCGGGAGATCTGGATCGCACGCATGGCGCCCAGTATCCGGTAGGGCGCGGCCCGCCGCAGCCGGAGCGCCGTCAGCGGTTCGGGGCAACGCGGGAGTGCCGACCGATCCGAGGCGGGGGAGGCGATAGGCTACGCCCCATGAGCCTGCAGATCCTTTCCCAGTACGCCGGGGGGCCGCGAGTCCGGGCCACCGGCAGGTCCGAGATCACCACGACGGGATCCGATACGGCGTCCGAACCCGTCGAGTCGTCGACAGCGGCTGAAGAGACGACGGCGGTTCCCGCGGCCGCACAGGCCGAGCCGTCCGGCTCCGGCGCGGACGAGCAGGCTTCCACCGCCCAGGACGCACCGGAGGCGAAGAAGCCGGCCGCCGAGGCCGGGACCCCGGAGAAGCCGAGCCCGGCTCCCGCCGCCGCCGGCGGGGTCGGTTCGGGCGGCGGGATCTCGCTCGGCCGT
>NZ_JAALDU010000091.1 GCF_014145015.1 Dietzia sp. E1
CACCCAAGCATTTAAGAACTAACGACACGCGACACTAGGTTTGCTGCAATTCATGAGGCTGAGCGTGTGGCGCGGGGGTCACCAATTGAGCGGGACCCGGGTTGGTGGGTCTGACAAGGCAGAGACCAAGACGTTGATCCCGGTCATCACCGCCTTCCGGGGGGCGGCACACGATCGCTGACATGGTAGTCGTGGCCGATGTGGGGATGCTCTCGGCGGCTAACTTGAATGCCCTCGAGGAGGCCGACCGGGCCGAACCACTGAAGAAGCAACGGTTCGTCGAGGTCATCGGGCAGAACGTCACGTCGGACGAGGCACCGAGCGAGCGGTCGCGCCAGGCGGCCGGCCACAAGGGGTACGTCAGCAATATCTACCCGGCCGTGATGGACGGTCCACGACCTGTGGAAGGTCGATCAGTCCGTCCGGACGGCCAAGTCCGATCTTGAGGCCAGGCCGGAATCCATCGAGGCGCACCCCCTGACGCAGCGATCGGACGGGAACGAGCGGCGTCAGCACCAGTGGCGCCACGAGCGTGGTCACGACCGTCTCCGGATTCAGGTCGGGGTCGAGGTCGCCGCGGTTCCTCCCGAGGAGGGACTCGGCGAGGATCATCGACACGTACATGAGAAGGGAGAACGAGCCGGCGATCACTGCGAGGCCGTACGCGGCCTCGAGCAGCATCGCGATACCACCGGACGACGGGGTGCTCGCCGAATTCCGGATGTACGAGTAGGCGCTGAAGTCCGCGACCACCGCCCCGGCGAACAACGCCCGTGGCATCAACCCGCCTGCCAGCTCGCCGACCTGGCCGCCCAGCGCGAGGATGCCGGCTCCGATCATGGCCCCCCGTGCCCGGCGCGACCGAGCCGGTGAGTGAGAGTGATTCCCGGGCACGGGCGTGGTCCATCTGTGGTCTCATCCTCGGTGCGAGGGGGCCGGGGCGGGACCCGTCCTGTCGGGCTCACGAGTCGTCTCGGCTCTCCTCCGTCTTCCGGTCGTCGGCCTTGCGCAGCGCTTCCACGAGCTCGTCCTTGGTCATGTCGGAGCGGCCCTCGATGCCGAGCTTCTGCGCCTGCTCGTAGAGGTGATCCTTGCTGGCGTTCGCGTCCACGCCGTCCTTCGACTCGCCGGAGGGGTTCGGGCCGCCGCTCTCCGAGCGTGAATCCGAGGGGCCCTTGCCGTCCTTGGGCTCCCAGTGGTCGCCGACCTTCTCGTGCGTGTGCTTGACGGCGCCCCAGGCGGTCCGCGCGACGCGGGACTCGTCGCCGTACTGTTCCTCCGCCGAGTCGTAGGCCTTGGCAAAGGTGTCCTTGGCCTTCTGGTCGCTGCGCTGCAGCGTCGAGGGCAGCTCGCTGTCCTTCGCGTTTCCGTCGCTGTCTGTCTTCGGCATGGCGATTCCTCTCGTTTGTCAGCTCACCAGGATCTGGGTGGCGGTCTCTTTGAGCTTGGCCTGGGCCCATGTGGCCTGGCGCGTGGTCTGGGGTTGGCATTTCTCCGCGACTTCGAGAAGGTCGCGGTGCCGTAGGCCCTGCGCGGCCTGGGCGATGAGGAGCCAGTCCATGGCGACCCCGGAGGCCTCCATGTAGACGGTCCGTAGGTCCTCGAGCAGGAGCAGCTCCGGGGTGTGGTGTCTGCCGAGTAGTTCGCTGCCCTTCTCCCGCGCCCGTTCGGCCAGTCCGAGTTCGAGTCGGGGGGCGGGGTCGAGGTCCTGGCCGTAGTCGCCACCGATCCGGGCGATCTCGGCGAGGTGGCTGCGGGACCAGCCCACCAGGTCCCGTGCGACGTGGTAGATCTCGTGATCGACCTTGTGGCGCTCGGAGACCTGCAGCAGTTTGTGGGCGAGCTCGACCTCGGAGCGGTGAAGTTCGCGGAGAACGGGTCCGAGTTTCATGTCAGCCCTCCCGTGACCGTCGTCGCCGCTCCGGCTCGTCGGGTGGACTCATCGCGGTCGGCGATCCGGGCGATGCGTGCGGCGGCGGTCTTGAAGATCGGCTGTTTGGAGGCGGGGTCCCAGTCGGTGGGGGTGAGCTCGTTGGCCGCGGTCCCCACGGCGTCGCCCTCCGGTCCGGCGCTGTCGCCGGTGTCCCAGTAGCCGTAATGGAACGGCAGGAAGATCACTCCCGGTCGGATCCCGGTGATCCGGGCGGCCGCCCGCACCCGTCCGCGGGGGATGGCGATCTCCGTGAGGTCTCCCGCGGTGATGCCGGCGGCCGCGGCGTCGGCGGCGCAGATCTCCACCCACACCTGCGGAGCGGCTGCCTGCAACTCGGGGGCTCTGCCGGTCTTGGTGCGGGTGTGGAAGTGGTAGATGGTCCGGCCCGTGATCAGCTGCAGGGGATAGTGCTCGTCGGGCGGTTCGTGCGCGGGGAGGTATTCCGCGCCCTTGAGCATCGCCTTGCCCTCCGGATTCATCGCCGTGTACTCGGTGGCGTCCTTGGGGGCGCCGGTGACCAGGTCGCGACCGTAGTTCTCGCAGTAATCCGGGTCCGCCCAGAATTTCCCGTCCGAATAGAGCCGCTCGGTGCCGTCGGGGTTGTCGTCGTTGCACGGCCACTGGATACCGGAGCCGCCGCGCAGACTGTCGTAGGTCAGCCCGGTGTAGTCGCACGGCCGGCCGGCGGTGCAGTCCTTCCACGCCTCGAACGCCGATTCGGGGTCGTGCCACTTGACCAGCGGCCCGCCGTCCTTGTCCTTGAGCCCCAGGCGGTGGGCGAAGTCGATGAAGATGTCCAGGTCGGCCCTGGCCTGGCCGGGCGGATCGACGGCCTTCTCCGACAGGTGCACCGTCCGGTCGGTGTTGGTGAACGTGCCGGTCTTCTCGCCCCATGTGGCGGCCGGCAGGACGACATCGGCGAGCCTGGCGGTCTCGGTGAGGAAGATGTCCTGCACCACCAGTGTCAGTCGCTCCTGGGACAGGATCGAGCGGATGCGTGTGAGTTCCGGCAGGGAGACGGCCGGGTTGGTGCCGCTGACCCACAACAGCCGGATCGAACCGTCCTCCACATACCGCATAATCTGCATGGCGTGGGTGGGTGCCGAGTAATGCGGGATGTCCATCGGGTCGACGTTCCACACCCGGGCCAGGTCCTGCACGTGCGAGGTGTTGGACCAGTTCCGGAAGGCCGCCAGGTCGCCGTCGGCGCCGCACTCACGGGTGTTCTGGGCGGTGGGCTGGCCGTTCATCTGCAGCACGCCGCACCCGGGCCGGCCGAGCATCCCGCGCAGCAGGTGGATGTTGTTGACCTGCACAGCGGCCGCGGTGGCCTGGTTGGACTGGTAGAAACCCTGCAGCACCGTGGACATCAGCCGCTCGGCGCCCCCGATGAGCCGGGCGGCCCGGCGGATCTGCTCGGCCGGCACGTCACAGATCTCGGCCACCCGCTCCGGCGGGTAGTCGGCGACCTGCTCGGCCAGTGACGAGTATCCGACCGTGTGCTGGTCGATGTAGTCGCGGTCGATGTGGCCGGCCTCGAGCAGTTCGTGGATCAGACCATTCATCAGCGCCAGGTTGGTGCCCGGCCTCGGGGTCAGATGGAGGGTGGCGTGCTCGGCGACCGGGGTGGGGCGTGGGTCCACGCACAGGATCGCGGGCGGGTCGTCCCCGGCCAGACGATCCAGGATCCGCATCCAGGTCACGCTCTGCGTCTCGGCCATGTTGTGTCCGTAGAGGCAGATGACGTCGGCGTGGTCGATGTCGGCGTACGAGCCGGGCTGACCGTCACATCCGAAGGACGCCTTGAGCGCCGCGGCGGCCGTCGCGGTGCACAGCCGGGTGTTGCCGTCGACGTGGTTGGTGCCGATGCCACCGTGGGCGATCACACCGAGGGTGTAGTACTCCTCGGCGAAGAGTTGCCCGGTGGTGTAGAAACCGATCGCGCTGGGGCCCTGCTCGTCCAGCAACTCGGTGGTCCGGCCGACGACCCGGTCCATCGCCGTGTCCCAGTCGGTCTCCACCAATACGCCGTTCTCGCGTACCAGCGGGCGGGTCAGCCGGTCCGGCGAGGAGTTCGCCTGCCAACCGTAGAGGTCCTTGACCCCCAGCCGGCCCCGATTGACCCGGTCGTCGGCACGTCCACGCACCCCGCAGATCCGGTCGTCCTTCACGGCGATGTCCAGTCCGTCGCCGTTGGAGTGCAGGATCGACGCCGTCTGCACCCACCGGTCGACATCCGCCTCGGCCATACCGTCGGCCAGGTAGGTGTCCACCCGGGCCGGCCACTGCTCGCTGGGGCCGTAGGGCGTGCGTTCGCCCCACGGGTCTGCCACCCGATCGGGGGCTGGCTGATTCCTGTGTGACATTGACATTCCTCGCGACGAGGTCTGTGGGCTGCTTGCCGACCGTACGCGCGGCCCAGCGACCGGACCACCGGAACGGCGTGAAGAGCGCTAACCGGAGACACCATGGAGTGGCTCCTGGAGCAGTTCGCGGGCGGTGGCGTTTCGGCTCAGTAGTCGTAGTCGCTGCCGTGGTTCCCCGAGGTCGTGCCGATCCGCTTCAGGTGGACCCGACGGGCGAGACGGATGGCCGGTCGTGCGAGGAACTCCAGAGAGCCGAGCAGGAACAACCAGGTGCCGATGGTCTGTGTGGAGTCGAAGAAGAACAGGACGCTGCCCACGAGGAAGAACAGGGCTATCAGAACGTCATTGGCGATCGACAGCGTCTCGTAGCGGTCGTTGATGACCACTTCCTCGCGCCCGACGAGAAGCCGGAGCGATGAGGAACCGGGGGACGGTCCGCTGCTGGTGTGAGTGTTGGTGCTCATGAAAACGCAACCTCTTAAGAGAGTCGGCGCGTCCGGCGGCCGCGTGACCACCGGGGACGGAGTGCGACGTGGACCTCCGGGGGAGGTGGAGAGATCAGCCGATGGCTCCGAGTAGGTCGGTGCAGGCCTTCTCGCAGCGTCGGCACGCTTCGGCGCAGATCCTGCAGTGCTCGTGCATGCTCGCGTGGCTCTCACACTCGTCTGCGCAGCTCGCGCACGCGGCGCGGCACGCGGTGAGCAGTTCCTTGACGGTGCCCAAGTTGCTGCCGGTCCGGCGGCTCAACACCGAGGCGGTGGTCGCGCACACGTCAGCGCAGTCGTGATCGGTGCGGATGCAGTCACGCAGGTCGGCGACCGAGTCCTCGGCGAGACACGCATCCGCGCACGCGGCGCACGTGACCGCGCACGCGGCGGCGGCGTCGATTGCCTCGGCGAGGTGGTCCACCTGCAGATCCGCAGTCGGATTGGGGTGGGTGGTGATGATCGAGCTGATGCTCATGGGTTCCTCCGTTTCGTCGTCTCACTGCCGAGTAGCAGGAGCATGGCTTGTCGAATCGGACGGCCGGGATGGTGATCGGCGGTAGCACGGCGCTACAGCCTCGCTCCCGGGCTCGTAGGCGTCCACGACGCTACGCCGACCGCGAGGACGTCACCACCGAGAGAATCACTCACCGCTGATGGAGCGGTTATCCCCGAGTGGACGGGCTCGTAGGGTGCGGGGATCAAGATCTCGCCGTTGTTGTGGAATACCGCTCCGCCGTGGGTGACGCTCGCTTTCTTCGCCTGGCAGTAGCGGGGACCGCCCCGGCGCCCACGGCGATGATCTTCAGGAGGTCGATGGTGACGAGCCGCATACGGGAGGCCGTCATGGGGCTGCCGCCGGGAGCTTTCGCCTTTGTGATGGCGACGGGGATCCTCTCGGTCGGACTGTCCCGGCAGGAACTGGCGGGGGCGTCGCGCGTCGGCCTCGTCCTGGCCGGCACCGCCTGGGTGGCTCTTCTCATGCTCACGGCAGGCCGACTTCTCTGGTATCGCGACCGGGTCGTGGCCGATATCCATGACCCCGGCCGCGCCTTCGGGTTCTTCACGCTCGCGGCGGGGACGAATGTGCTCGCCGTCCGACTGACCGACGATTACCGCCTTCTCGCGGTGGGGCTGCTCGCTCTCGGCTTCGTCACCGGGCTGCTGCTCGCCCTACGCGGTGCCCTGGACCGCAGTCCTGTCCCGGACCGAGCGACCGGTGCTGTCCGAGGCCGATGGGACCTGGTTCATCTGGGTGGTCGCCGTCCAGTCCATCGCCACCGCGTCGGCAGTCTCGAACCTCTGGTGTCCACCGGGAGAGGCGAACTCGCCGTCGTAGCGGTGGTGGCATGGTCGGTGGGGATCGTTCTCTACGCCGCCTGTGCGGTGTTCATGGCCCTGCGTCTCATGCTCTATCCGCTGCGGCCACGGGATCTTGACCCGCCGTACTGGGTGGCGATGGGCGCCGCGGCGATCACGGGGGTCGCCGGCGCCAGAATCGTCGAGATGACGTCCGCCCCGATGGTGGACGCGACGGCCGGACTCATTTCTGGACTTACAGTGCTGTGGTGGGCCTGGGCGACTTGGCTGATCCCGCTTCTCATCTCGGCCGGGGTGTGGAGACACGTGGTGCACCACATTCCGCTGCGGTACGAGTCGTCCTGGTGGAGCGTCGTGTTCCCGCTCGGCATGTACGCCGTCGCCGGGATGTATGTGGGGCGGGCCGATTCACTGCCGATCGTGGAGCAGATCGGTGCGGCGTGGATGTGGGTCGCCCTCCTCGCGTGGCTCGTCGCCACCGCGATGATGGTGTGGTCCTGGTTTAGACCCCGTCACGGTGAGCGCGCCGACGACACAGGGTAGGCGAGGTGGGCATCCAGCGCGGCCAACCGTCCGCGCTGCGGCCCTGCTGTGCCAGACGACCCCTGTCGACGACCGAGATCGTCGGCAGGGGTCGAGTGGTGCATGTCGCCTCAGGGCTGGCGCGGCTCAGCCTGGTGACGCTGCTCGCGCAAGCGGTCGCGGTGGAGGAATGACAGTCCCACCATCGCGACGCCCAGGAACAGGTGCAGCCAGTTGTCGGCCGTGTTGAGCGGCACGAAGTTGGCCGCCGAATCGTGGCCGATCACCAGGCCGTAGATCCACAGGGCCAGGTAGACGAGACCGCCGGCCAGCAGGTAGATGCGGGCCTGCGGGGCGGTCCGGGACATCAGGATCCCGACGACGCCGTAGAGCAGGTGGACGATGTTGTGGAGGATCGACACCTGGAACAGGCCCAGCAGCATGGCCTCGGATTCGTGTCCCGCGAACTGCATGGTGTCGTACGCGGTGGTGATCCCGGGGATGAAGCCGGCGATCCCCACGAGCAGGAACACCACGCCGAAGGCGAGGGCTGCGTACTGGACGGGGGAGCGGTGCCGGGCCGGGCGAGCGGTCTGGGTCGTGTCCGTCATGAGTCCATTCCTTTCTCGACTGATCGACATCGGAAGTGACGCTGTCCCGACCATAAACAGCAGGGGCCGGATTGAAAACCGGTGCCGGGGGTCGGAGCGCGCGTCGGAGAACGCGATCCGCTCTTGCGGCACTTACCCTAGGGGGGTACCGTATGGGCCATGGCCGAGCATGGATACACCCCGCACAAGGAGGACCACCTCAAGCGGCTGCGCCGCATCGAGGGACAGGCCCGCGGGCTGCAACGGATGGTCGAGGAGGACAAGTACTGCATCGACATCCTCACGCAGGTCTCCGCCATGACCCGGGCCCTACAGTCCGTCTCGCTGAGCCTGCTCTCCGAGCACCTCGGGCACTGCGTCGCCGGCTCCATCGCCAGCGGCAGCCCGGAGGAGGCCGAGGCCAAGCTCGCCGAGGCCAACGCCGCCATCGCCCGCCTGGTCAGGTCCTGATCACCGCGCCGACCGATCGCGGGCCCCGACAGTCACCGCACACCCACCACCCGAACGAGGAGAACACCATGTCCGCCACTGCCACCTACACCGTCTCCGGCATGACCTGCGGCCACTGCGTCGCCTCCGTGACGGAGGAGGTCTCGGAAATCTCGGGAGTCACCGAGGTCGAAGTCGATCTGGAGTCGGGTCGCCTCGTCGTCGTCTCCTCCGACCCGGTCGATCCCGCGGCGGTCCGCGCCGCCGTGGACGAGGCCGGGTACACAGTCACAGCGCAGGAGTGAGCACACCATGACCACCACCGACAGCCGGGACACGGCGCCCTCCGCCGGGACCACCTTGGTCGAGCTGCAGATCGAGGGAATGACCTGCGCCTCGTGCGCCAACCGGATCGAGCGCAAACTCAACAAACTCGACGACGTCACCGCCGAGGTCAACTACGCCACAGAGAAGGCCCGCGTCCGGATCCCCGAGGGCCTGCAGCCGCAGCTGCTGCTCGACACCGTCGAGCAGGCCGGGTACCACGCACAATTGCCGCGGCCCCGGAACACTCAGCCCCGCACGTCCGCGCCCGGCGGGGGCGACGCGTCCGGTGCCGCGGCCGACGCCGGGAAGTCGACCGGCCACGCCGGCAACGCCACCGACGACACCGCCGCGCCCGACCGGGTCGACGAGCTGCGCCAGCGTGTCATCATCTCCGCCGTCCTGTCGATCCCCGTGATCGCGATGGCCATGGTCCCAGCGCTGCAATTCACCAACTGGCAGTGGCTGTCGCTGACGCTGGCCGCCCCGGTCATCGTGTGGGGCGCGTGGCCGTTCCACCGCGCCGCCGCGATCAACCTGCGCCACGGTGCGTTCACCATGGACACACTCGTCTCGCTCGGTACGTCCGCGGCGTTCCTCTGGTCGCTGTACGCCCTGTTCTTCGGACACGCGGGCATGCCCGGGATGACCCACGGGTTCGAGTTCAGCCTCTCGCCCAGTGACGGCGCCGGCGACATCTACCTCGAGGCCGCGGCCGGGGTGACCACGTTCATCCTGCTGGGCCGCTACTTCGAGGCGCGGTCCAAGCGCACGGCAGGCGCCGCATTGCGGTCGCTGCTCGAGCTGGGCGCCAAGGACGTCGCCGTGCTTCGCGGGGGTGTTGATGGCGGGCGTGTGGAGACCCGCATCCCGGTGGAGGATCTGCAGGTCGACGACGAGTTCGTCGTCCGCCCCGGCGAGAAGATCGCCACCGATGGCGAGATCGTCGACGGTGCCTCCGCGGTCGACACCTCGATGGTCACCGGCGAGTCCGTGCCCGCCGAGGTCGGTCCCGGCGACGCCGTCGTGGGCGGCACCGTCAACGCCAGCGGCCGCCTGACCGTGCGCGCCACCCGCGTCGGTTCCGACACCCAGCTCGCCCAGATGGCGCAGATGGTGGAGGACGCCCAGTCCGGCAAGGCCGCCGCGCAGCGCCTCGCCGACCGCATCTCCGGGATCTTCGTCCCCGTCGTCCTGGTGCTGGCCGTGGCGACGTTCGCGTTCTGGATGCTCACCGGCGGCGGCGCCGCCCTGGCGTTCACCGCGGCCGTGGCGGTCCTCATCATCGCCTGCCCGTGTGCGCTCGGCCTGGCCACGCCGATGGCGCTGATGGTCGGCACCGGCCGCGGCGCGCAGCTGGGCATCCTCATCAAGGGCCCCGAGGTCCTGGAGTCCACCCGCAAGGTCGACACGATCGTCCTGGACAAGACCGGCACCGTCACCACCGGTCAGCACGCGTTGGTCTCTACGACTGTCGCGGCCGGGGAGGACCGGGCCGAAGTTCTGCGCCGCGCCGGGGCCGTGGAGGACGCCTCCGAGCACCCCATCGCCCGCGCCATCGCCGCCGGCGCCCGCGAGGAGGTCGGCGACCTGCCGGCCGTAGCGGACTTCGCCAACCACGAGGGTCTGGGGGTGTCGGGGCGCGTTGGCGCTGGTCCCGGGCGCGCGGCCGCGGAACCCGCTGTCGATGGTTCCTCCGGGGCCGACGACGACGAGGTGGTCGTCGTGGGCCGTCCCGCCCTACTGGCTGAGCGGAACATGCCGCTGTCGCAGGAGCTGGACAGCGCGATGGCCGAGGCTGCCCGGGCTGGCCAGACCGCGGTCGCGGTGGGCTGGGGCGGAAAGGCCCGCGGGGTCCTCGTGGTGGCCGACCAGATCAAGGACAGCTCGGCCGAGGCCATCGAGAAGTTCCGCGAGCTGGGTCTCACCCCGATCCTGCTCACCGGGGACAACGCTGCGGTGGCCGCCTCGGTGGCCGCCGAGGTCGGCATCGACCCGGGCCCCCAGACGGTGATCTCCGAGGTCATGCCGGCGGACAAGGTCGACGTGGTCCGCCGGCTGCAGGCAGAGGGGCGCGTGGTGGCGATGGTCGGCGACGGCGTCAACGACGCTGCTGCCCTGGCCACCGCCGACCTGGGCCTGGCGATCGGCACCGGCACCGACGCGGCGATCGAGGCCTCCGACCTCACGCTGGTCCGCGGGGACCTGCGCTCGGCGGCCGACGCGATCCGACTCTCGCGCTCCACGCTCGGCACCATCCGGGGCAACCTGTTCTGGGCGTTCGCCTACAACGTCGCGGCGCTCCCGCTGGCCGCGGCGGGGCTGCTCAACCCGATGATCGCGGGCGCCGCGATGGCGTTCTCTTCGGTGTTCGTGGTGGCCAACAGCCTGCGGCTGCGGAGGTTCCGCGCCGCCGTCTGACCGCTCGGCGGGGCCCTCCCGACGCAACCCGCTCCCGGCCCGGCCCCCTCCCGGCCCAGCCCCTCCCGAATCCGCTACCCCGCGTCGGGATCCGCTACTCCCACAGGGCTAGCGAATCTCCACGCGGAGTAGCGGATTTCGTGGTTGCGGATCGGACGGCTGCAGGTCCGAGGAGCGGCCCCACTCAGCCGGATCGGGGCACTACCGTGTGCAGCGATCACATCGGTTAGCGAGGAGGGCTCGCACGTGCCTGACCACATCCCGCCCGGCGCGCCAGCGGCAGGTTCCACTGACATCGTTCCCGACCTGCTCGTGACCTTCGCGAATACCGTCGAGTTCAAATCCCGGGCCATCGGCGCGTTGTCGGATTTCGACGGAGTGGCCACCGTCGAGGCGTCGGTGCCCGGCGCCCAGCTGATCAACGGGTGCATCGGATTCCGGCAGACTGTGGAGCCGCTCATCCACCAGATCTCGGACGAGCTGAGCCAGCTCTATCTGGACATCCACGGCGGGATCGCCACCGTGGAGGAGGCGGACGCCGCCAACGCGGCGGCCATCGGTGAGGCCTGCGGGGAATGACTCTAGGAGTGGACGCCTACCTTTCCTGGGCCCCCGCCGACATGGCGAGCGGAGCCGAGTGGCTCAGGGCCAAGTCGGACCTGGTGGAGGAGGCCGCGCGCGACATCCGCGAGGCCGGCGAGCGAGGAACCGAGGGCCAGTGCGGGCAGTTCATCACCCGGCGCCGCGAAGAGTCGGAGGAGATCTCCGGCAGGGTGCTCGAGCTCTCGGACATGCTGCACGATGCGAGCAAGGTGGTTCGGCGGACGGGAGCCGAACTCGACGTGCTGGTGGCCAACCTCCGCGTTCTCGAGAACGAGCTCCTGGTGGAGGGCTTTGTCCGGGTCGAGGGGGAGCATGTCCGCGACACCCGCACAACGTATGCAGATGCCACGGAGCGGAGCGATCGCGAATCAGAGGCGGAGGGATTCCGGAGGCGGATCTGGGAACTCCTCGCCGCGATTCGAGAAATCGATGACAGGGCCAACCGTGAGCTACACGGGATCGTCGGCCGCGAGGTGCGCGACAGAACCGCCGCCGGCAATGGCGACCCACGGGTTGTGGGCCTCAGCGGAACCGCGAAGGTCTCGGCTGCGGCGGCAACCGGAGCGTCGTTGGTTGAGGGAAAGTGGTACGAGGTGGTTCTCGACAGTGGCCGGGGCACGGTGGCGGCCAAGGCCCTCGGCCCGGTGATGGCGGGCCTCGGATTCCTCGGCGGAGTCGCGTCTCGCCCAGAGCACGAGCCGCTGCACGAGGCGATTGTCGCGGAGGGAGTCGGTACCGTCGCTGGCTTCGCGGGCGGGCCGATCGGAATCGCTGCAGGACTGCTAGTCGGAGGTCCACTGGGGGGCGTGGTGGGAGGGGCGGCCGGCACAGTGGGCGGTGGGCCTTACCTGAGCGCACTCGCCTCCTCGTGGGTGAGGGGAGCCTTCGACCGTGCGAACTGACCTCGCCGCGAGGCCGTTCCCTTACACCTGCCACGCGGTATGCAGGCCGGTGAAGCCCGCCCGTGCGTTCTTGCTGTTCTGGGTTGTTCTCGCGTTTGTGCTCCTCTACTTCGGCCCGGTGGCCACCCAACCTGCAGACGAGCGGACGGCCTACCCCGTGGCGCTCGGTGCCTTCTGGTTGTTCGGGATGGCGGTGATCCCGATCCGCGTGGGGTTCCGTGATGTGCTCCCGAACCGGGTCGTGAACTTCCGGGGTGCGACCTGGGTGCTGCCCAGAGTCGGTTCGGCGGAGCTCGTGCTCCTGATCTGCGCAGGCGCGTCGATGGCGGCGAGCGGCGTCTTCTACGGTGAGCTCATCGGGTGGCCGTCGACGGAGCTGGACGGAATCAACGACCCGACCGTGACAGGCCCGTTGCTGATCGTCGCGGGGGCGTCATTCAGCCTCCTCTGCCTGTGGCAGATGCTCCGCGGGATCAGGATGACGCCCGAGTCGATCACCTACTGGAGGGGGATCGGTCGGATCACGCTGGCGTGGGACGAGCTCGGCGACGCGGAGTCAACCAACGACGTCCGCGATCACGAGGGGTACCGCAAGTACCTGCGCCGGTACCAGCCCGGTGCGAAGATCGTGGTCCCGCCCGAGCGCGTGTCAGGCGTGAAGGTGCGAGTGCGATGGGAGGACGTCGACACCCCGCGGCTGTTGCTGGAGACCGACTACTTCACGGTCGAGCCCAGCGCGCTGCTCACCGCGATCCTCGCCCTCCGCGACCGACCTGAGCTGCGGCCACTGCTCGGCACCCGCGCGTCAAAGCGCCTGTTCGTTGGACCGCCCTGGCGCGTGCGCCGCCACATGTACCGGACGCAGCAGTGGTGGCCGGAGGGCGCGGAGCCGGACGGGATCGCGGTCGACCGCGACGGCGTGGTCAAGGAGTTCCCATGACCCCGCTTCACGACTATGCGACCGGCCTCGGCGCGACGATCCGGCCCCACCCCGCCACCGAACCGGCGCCCGGGGTGGCAGGCCTCGTCGTCGTCGCCCCCGATGACACCTGGCACGACATCGACGCTCTCGAGGGCGCACTGCCCCGCACCAACACCACCGCGGTGGTCCTCGTCGCGCCCGGCCTCGCCCGGGCGGGCTTCGTCCCCAACGTGGTCGCGACGGCGAGCGTTATCGCGCCCGCCGTGCCCGCCGCCGCGCTGCTCGACGCCGTGGTCGCGTGCATGGAGGGCGCCGAGGGCTGGCGCGTG
>NZ_JAALDU010000092.1 GCF_014145015.1 Dietzia sp. E1
GTGGGCGAGACGCCATCGTCAGGAGCGGCTGCAGTTTCGGCGTACAGGCGCGGGAGCGAGACGCCATTGGCAGGAGCGGCTGCGTGGTCACGCACGGGAGCGAGACGCCAGGCGCAGGAGCGAGACGCCAAGTCGAGGAGCGGACCGCCAGGCGGGGGAGCGGCTGCGTGGAAGCGCGTGCTGGCCCCCGCCGAACGCGCGCTGTCAGACTGTGCGGCCCTAGCCGGCGGAAGCCCCGGGAGCCCCGGCGGCCCTAGCCGGTGGAGGAGTCGGCTGCCCTGGGAGCCCCGGCTGCCCCGGCGGCCCCGGCGGCGGCGTCGTCAGCTTCGCCGGCCTCGCCGGTCTCGGTGCCGTTCCCGTTTCCGATCGCCGTGTGCAGGCGCGCGCGGCGGGGCGAATCGTCGGTGCCCAGCAGCAGATCGATCGTCAGCGCCAGTCGGGTGGCGACGTCCGCGGCCGACGACCGCCGGGTGAGCCACGAGACCAGGTTGGACATCCACACGTCCGAGATCACGCGCGCGATCGAGAGCTGGAGCTCGTCCGGCTCGCCCTGCGCCAGCGCGCGGGCGATGATCCGGTCCATGAGGAAGCCGACCTCCTCGACCTCGTTGGCCACGGTGGCGTCGGCGAACATGAAGGCCCGGGTCATGGCCTCGGTGAGGTTGGGGTCGCGCTGCATCGACTTGGTGATCATGTCCACCACGACCTTCATCCGCTCCTGCGCGGTGTCGCCGGGCGGGGCCGAACGCTCGGTGCGCTGGTCGAGCCGGCGGAACTCGCGGGCGAGCGCCGAGACGAGCAGGTGCACCTTCGACGGGAAGTACCGGTAGAGGGTGCCCACGGCGACCTCGGCCTTCTCGGCCACGGCGCGCATCTGCACGGCCTCATACCCGCCCTTGGCGGCCAGGGCCAGCGTGGCGTCGAGGATCCGGCGGCGGCGCTCGCGCTGCGACGACGTGCTGGGCTCGTCGGCTCTCGTGGCGGCGGCGGACGCGGCGACGGAGCCGGTCTCGGTCGAGCTCTTGGTCATGGCAACGAACCTTCTGCGCTGGTCGGATCGGGACTGCTGATCGGGCTGGCGGTCTCGGGTTGGCGTACCGGGCGGGGACCCGGGTGCACCGATCGGACCCTGCTGGTGCATTCTAGAACACGTTACCTAGAACACGTTCTATTATGGGCGTGTACGCGCGGGCCCCGAGCCCCGCGCCGGGTACGCGTCCCCCGCCCGAGCCGAGGAGCCTGCAGTGAGTATCGCCACCACACCGGACCAGACCGAGATCCAGAGTTCGATCAAGGCCTGGGCGAAGTCCGCCGATCCCGTGGCTACGGTACGCGTTCAGGAGGAGGATCCGGAAGCCTGGAAGGCGGTGTGGCCGCAGCTCGCCGAGCTCGGACTGTTCGGCGTGGCCGTCGCCGAGGAGCACGGCGGCGCCGGCGCGGAGATCGTCGACCTGGCCTGCATGCTCGAGACCGCAGCCGCCCACATGGCGCCGGGCCCGGTGCTGTCCACCGCCCTGGCCGGGGTGCTGGTCTCCCGGGCGGGTGGGGCCGTGGCGCAGGCGCTGGGGGAGACCCTCGCCGAGGGCGGCCTCCCCGTGGGCGTGTGCCTGGGCATCGGCACCGCAACGCTGGACGGCTCGGGTGAGGTCACCGGTGATCCCGGCATCGCCTACGGCGGCACCCCCGACGGAGGCCTGCTCCTGCCCGTCGAGGTCGACGGCGCCACGCGCTGGGCGCTGCTCGAGGCGGGCACTGCGGGCGTCACGGTCACCCCGTCGACCCCGTACGACATCTCGGCCTCGATCGGCCGCGTGCGCCTGGAGGGCGTGACGATCCCGGCCGACCGGCTCCTCGAGGGCATCACCACCGAGCACGTCCACCAGCTGTTCGTCGCACTGGCCGCGGCGGAGGCGGCGGGCGTCGCCGACTACACGCTCGCCACCGCCGTGGACTACGCCAAGATCCGCGAGCAGTTCGGCCGCACCATCGGCTCGTTCCAGTCCATCAAGCACCTCGCCGCCGACATGCTCTGCCGCACCGAGCAGGTCCGCGCGCTGGCGTGGGACGCCGCCGTCGCGGCGGAGGACCTCACCGCCACCGACTCCGAGCTGCCCGTCGCCGCCGCGGTCGCCGGGGCGCTGGCCTTCGACAACGCCGTGCGCAACTCCCAGGACTGCATCCAGATCCTCGGCGGTATCGGCTTCACCTTCGAGCACGAGGCCCATTTCTACATGCGGCGCGCGAGCGCGCTGCGCCAGATCATCGGCGGCTCCGCCCGCTGGCGACGCAGCCTGGCCGAGCTCACCCTCGCCGGCAGGCGCCGCCACCTCGACATCGACCTGTCCGAGATCGACGGGCTGGACGCCAAGCGCGAGGAGATCCGCGCCCTGGTGGCGAAGGTCGCGGCCGTGGAGGGCGACGGGCGCAAGCAGGCCCTGGCCGACACCGGCCTGTTCATGCCGCACCTGCCCGAGCCGTGGGGCCTGGGCGCGGGCCCGGCCGAGCAGCTGCTCATCGACGAGGAACTCGAGGCCGCCGGCGTCACCCGCCACGACATCACGATCGGCGGCTGGGCGGTGCCGACCATCCTGCAGGCCGCCCCCGAGCACGCCGATCTGCTGGTGCGCGACACGATGGCCGGGAAGATCAGGTGGTGCCAGCTGTTCTCCGAGCCCGGCGCCGGCTCCGACCTCGCCGCCCTGCGCACCACCGCCGAGAAGGTCGACGGCGGCTGGAAGCTCAACGGCCAGAAGGTGTGGACGTCGCTGGCCCGCGAGGCCGACTGGGCCATGTGCCTGGCCCGCACGGACTCCGGCGCGCCCAAGCACAAGGGCATCACCTACTTCCTGGTGGACATGCGCTCGGAGGGCATCCGGACCCGGCCGCTGCGCGAGATCACCGGCGAGGCCCTTTTCAACGAGGTCTACCTCGAGGACCTGTTCGTGCCCGACGAGTTCCAGATCGGCACGGTGAACGACGGCTGGAAGATCGCCCGCACGACGCTGGCCAACGAGCGCGTGGCCATGGGCGGCGGCTCCTCTCTCGGTGACGCCGCGGAGGAGATCATCGGCCTCATCAACGCGGCCGGGGTCTCGGACGACGCGCTGGTGCTGGACGAGTTCGGCAAGCACGTCGCCGACGGCGTCGTGGGCAACCTGCTGGACCTGCGCACCGCGCTGCGCAGCCTCGCCGGTTCCGGCCCGGGCGCCGAGTCGAGCGTCCGCAAGATCGTCGGCGTGCGCCACCGCCAGGACATCGCCGAGTTCGGCCTCACGCTCACCGGCACCGGCGGCGTCGAGTTCACCGAGCAGGGCCGCAAGTTCCTCATGGTCCGCTGCCTGTCGATCGCCGGCGGCACCGAGCAGGTGCTGCTCAACGTGGTCGGCGAGCGCATCCTCGGCCTACCCAGAGACTGACACCCCGGCCGGCCCGCCCGACGAGGGCGGGC
>NZ_JAALDU010000093.1 GCF_014145015.1 Dietzia sp. E1
GCACTCGGCGCGTCACCGGCCGCCCCCACCGGCGACGTCCCGGTGGCCACCGGCGCGGGCGCGGCGGTCGGTCGGCGCAGGTACACGGCCCGGGTGACGACGGCCGCCACCACGTAGAAGGCGGTGAACACCACGAACGCCGCAGTCGCCGATCCCGAGGACTGGTAGGAGCTTCGCAGGGTCATGTTGATGAGGAAGCCGCCGAAGGCCCCGACCGCGCCGGCCACGCCGATCAACGCCCCCGAATGGGCCCCCGACCACGCCGCCCGCGCCGCCTCCGGCAGGTCCAGTCCCCGGCTGCGGGCCTCGTAGACGGTGGGGATCATCTTGTAGACGGACGCGTTGCCCATCCCCGTGAGCGCGAACAGCGTGAGGAAGGCCGCGAAGAACAACACGAGCGCGCCGCCCGAGAGCCGGCCACCGTCGGCCGACTGCATGCTCGAGGTGATGATGAGCGCGACCGTCGTGACGGCCATGCCCAGGAACGTCACCAGCGTCACGCGCGCCCCGCCGAAGCGGTCCGACAGGCGCCCGCCGAGCATCCGGGTCAGCGAACCGAGCAGCGGGCCGAGGAACGTGATCTGCGCGGCGTGGAGCGCGGCGTCCGCCGGGGACTCGCCGTTGCCGGTGAAGGTCATGGTGAGCATCTGCCCGAACGCGAAGCTGAAGCCGATGAACGAGCCGAAGGTACCGATGTAGAGCAGCGACAGGACCCAGCCGTCGCGGTCGGTGGCCACGTCGCGCATGCTCGCCACGTCGACGGTCTGGTGGCCGAGGTTGTCCATCTTCAGCGCGGCCCCGATCCCGGCCACGACCAGCAGGACCAGGTACACCGCGATCACCCAGTGCGGCGAGCGGTTACCCGCGGCGGCGATCACCAGTAGGCCCACCACCTGAATGGTGGCCACACCGAGGTTGCCGCCGCCCGCGTTGAGGCCCAGGGCCCAGCCCTTCATCCGCTGCGGGAAGAAGGCGTTGATGTTGGTCATGGACGACGCGAAGTTGGCCCCGCCCAGGCCGGCGAGCGCGCCTACCACCAGGTACAGCCACAGCGGCTGGCCCGGGTTGGCCATGATCCATAGCATCGCGCCCGCCGGGATGAGCAGGACGAACGCGGAGAACATCGTCCAGTTGCGACCGCCGAACGTGGCCGTGGCCAGCGTGTAGGGGATGCGCAGGAACGCGCCGGTGAGGGTCACGACCGCGGAGACGAGGAACTTGTCCGGGGCGTCGAGTCCATAGACGTCCTCCGGCATGAACAGCACCATCACCGCGAAGAGGGTCCACACCGAGAACCCCACGTGCTCGGCGAACACGGACCAGTAGAGGTTGCGTGCGGCGACGCGTCTGCCGCCGGACTCCCACTGGTGCCGGTCCTCCGGATCCCAGTTCTCGATCGTGCGTGAGCGCGTCATGTGCGTGGCCCCTCCCCGCCGGTGGGCTCCCTTGTTCGGTGCCCCGTGCGGGCAACCGTAGGAACGGGCTGTTTCCCCTGCGCTACTCGTGGTGACGGTCCCGTCACGGTGTACTCACGTGTGGGCGTTCGGCCTGTGAGGGGGCCGCGGCCGTGGTGAACTGGGGCATGTCCTCCCGCGTCACATCCCGCGTCACCGCCCGCGTCCTGGCCGCCGGCGTCGCTGCACTCGCCGCCATCGCCGCACTGGCCACGGCCGCACCGTCGTCAGGCGCCGACCCGCTCCCCTACACGCCGGGGTGGGGCTTCGAACTCGCGCCGGGACAGGTCACCGTCCCGGAGTCTCCCGCCTTCTGGAGCTACGGCGACTCATTCCGGCTGCTCTCCCCCTACGGGGCGACCAGCCCCGTGCACTGCGCGTCCGACGGTGGCTATCCGTTCGGCCGATGTTGGCAGTTCTCACCGGACGGCGCCTTCGTCGAGCTCCGCCGCGATACCCGGGTGAGCGATTTCTGGCGCGCCACGTTCACCCGGACCGGGTCCACGACCTCGGCCTACATCGGGCTGTACGAGCTCGCTCAGCGGATGGGGTGGCTGGGGACCTCGGGCGGAATCTTCATCCCTCCGATCGCCCCGGGTAGCGACGAGGGCACCTACTCCACGATGATGCCGCTCGCCCGCGAGTCGACGTATCCGGTGTTCGACGTGTGGGTGTACCCGGGGTTCGTGCCCGGGAGCTGACGAGCGTGGCCGCGACGGCTGAGTAGCCTGAGGGTTCCGCTCGCCCCCGGATGAGAAGGATGCCTCACGTGCCGTTCCCCTTGGATGTCCCCGAGTCCGTCCTGCGCAGGCGCCGGAGCCAGAAGTGGCAGGCGTACCCGGAGGACGTGCTGCCGCTGTTCGTCGCCGAGACCGATGTCCTGCTGGCCCCCGCGATCCGGGACCGACTAGCCGCCGCCGTCGCCGACGGGGACACCGGGTACTTTACGGAGATCGAGCGGCTGGCCGGGGTGTGCGCCCGGTACTACTCGCGTTTCGGGTACGACGTGCCGGAGGACACCGTGGTCCCGGTCAACGACGTGGGGGTCGGCGTCCGCGAGTCGCTGGCGCGCATCCTGCCGGCCGGGAGCGGTGTCGTGTACACGCCGCCGGTGTACATGCCGTTCGGGCCGTGGATCCGGCGCGTGGGGATGTCACCGGTCGCGGTGCCGTTGATCGGTCACGACGGCGAGGACCCGCAACTGGATCTGGCGGGCATCGAACAGGCGTTGGCGGACGGGGCCCGAGCCGTTCTGCTCAGTCACCCGCACAATCCCACGGGCGTCCTCCACTCGCGTGCGGAGTTGGCCGAGCTCGCCCAGATCGCCGCCCGGCACGACGCGGTGGTGGTCTCGGACGAGATCTGGGCGCCCCTGGCCATGCCCGGCGTGGACTTCGTCTCGTTCCTGGCGGTCTCGCAGACCGCGCGCCAGGTGGGGCTGGCGATCTCATCGGCGTCCAAGGCGTTCAACCTCGCCGGGTTGAAGTGCGCGTTCGTCGTCAACGGCAACCCGGAGAAGTTCCCGGTGCCGCGTTCGGCGCTGTCCGGCGCGGTGGGGCACTTCGGCGCCCTCGCCGCCGAGGCCGCGCTCACCGAGTCACTCGACTGGCTCGACGACATGCGGGCCGCCCTCGCGTCGAATCTCGACCTCATGGAGCGGTTGCTGGCCGAGCATCTGCCCCGTGCGCGGTGGCGGCGGCCTGACGCGGGGTTCGTCGCGTGGATCGATCTGCGCGGGTACCCGGGCCTCGGCGACGACCCCGCCGCCGCGTTCCTGGACGAGGGTCGGGTCGCGCTGAGCCCGGGCCCGGCGTTCGGCTCCCAGGGCAAGGGATTCGCCCGCGTGAACTTCGCCTGCTCCGACGAGCTTCTCGCCGAGGCGTTCACACGTATGGGGCGGATCGCGGCCGAGCGCGGCTGAGGTCTGCCCGGACGCGGTGTCAGCGGATCCGCACCCCCTCTGGCGGCGGGGCCGTGGCCCCGCCGCCAGAGGAAAACTCCACCGAACGTTCAGCCCGTCACCGTGAAGGCGAACGACGTCCTGTGCTTACGTCCGTATCGGTCCGTCGCCGAGACCTGGGCGGTGTGCTCGCCCGGCTCGAGATCGGAGGGCAGCGCGATCCGCCACAGGTGCGAGCTCGACCGGCCCAGTGCGGCGTCGGCGATGAGGTTGTGGGTCCCCGAGACGGTCTCGGTGTACTCCCAGCCCACGTTGAGGGCCTCGCCGGTCGCCGGCTGGGTGTGCTCGGCGGCGACGGGCTCGCCCCCGTCGACAGACACCCGGACGCTGGCGTCCGTGGATCCGCCGAAGAAGCTGGCCGCCAGCCACGCCGCGCCCGTGCTCACGTCCGCGGTGCTGACGGAGTCGGTCGCCACGGGAGCCGGAGCCTCACCCTGCTCCCCGTCGTCCTTCCACTGCTGGTAGACCTCGGCCCACTCCCGCCACGCGGGGCTGTTGATCCCTGTCAAGAACTGGCGGTCGGCCGACTCGTTACGCACGGTGTAGTACTCGGAGCGCTCGTGTCCGTCGAACTCGATGGTCAAGACACCGGGCTCGGCGGCGTCGGACGTGTACGAGTAGGGGACGCCGTTCTCATTGAGCTCGCCGGAGTACCACGAGCCGGAGACCGCGCCGGCCACGAGCTGGTCGTGGGTCAACTCGGGGATCCCGGCATCGATCCACTCTTGCCTGGAGTCACCCGCCAACAGATGCTCCAGCGTGTGGGTGTGACCGCCCACCGTCACCGCGTTGGGATAATCGGCCAGGATCTCGTACAGCGCACTCGCGTTGTCGGTCGTGACACCGCGGTAGTCCACGATCGGCGCGTGCGCGGCCACGACGATGTTCTTCTGACGCTCCACGTGCTGCAGGTCGTTACGCAGCCAGTCGAGCTGCTCCTGCGTGAGGGCCTCGGCGTAGCCGCCGTTGGACCCGTCGGCCTTCTGACCGTTGTAGACGATGTTGAACAGACCCACGAAGTGGGTGTCGCCCACTTCGTAGGAGTAGTACGGCGCGCCGAAGTCGCGGCGATAGGTGTCGACGGAGTGGGTGGCGTCGGCCGCGTCGAAGTCCATGTCGTGGTTACCGGGGATGGCACGCACGGGACCGTTCGCGTCGGCGTAGAGGTCCTTGACGGGCTGGTTCAGGCTTAGGTCGTCGCCGACGTTGTCGCCCAGGAGCAGGATGCCGCAGCCCGCGTAGTCGTCGCGGGCCGCGAGGTCGGCGGGCACGCCGCGGCTCGCGTACCCGACCTCCTCCATGTCGTAGGTCTGGGTGTCGGAGGCGATCGGGCAGGACTGCCTCGGATCGGCGGTCGCGGCCGACTTCGCGAGCGGGAAGTTCACCGCCGCGGGTAGATCGCCGGTCGGCTTCAGCCCGCCGAAGCGCAGCTCCGGCGAGCCCTCGGGCAGGTGGTTGTAGCTGAACTGGGCGACCTTCTGCTCGTCGACTGGCACCTGCCAGCCTGCGGGCTGGGTGACGAAGGCGGTGAAGTTGTCGGTGGCCGGCAGTTCGTAGCGCCCCTGCTCGTCGGTGATCACCACGTCGCGACCGTTGGACACCCGCACATCGGGCACGCCGACTTCCCCTTCGTCGTGCACCGAGTTGCGGTTGGCGTCGTCGAACACGCGCCCGGTCAGGACGGACGGGTCGGCGGCGGCGCCCTCGACCACCTCGACGGATCCCGTGTAGAGACCGTCGTTGGTCGCGGGCGCGGAGCTACCGGGCGCGGCGCCGAGCGACCCACCCTCGTCGGCGCCGAGCGAGCCACCCTGGTCGACGGAGCCGCTACCCAGGAAACCGGTGGGCAGTGCGTGTGCGGGTGCTGCACTCACGATGATCATGGCGGCGAGCGCCAGGCCTGTGGCGCGACGTCGGTGTCGGTGCGGATGCGGTGTCTTCGCTGACGGCATCGTCTCTCCTCGTTCCGGTGGTGTACGACCTGCTCGTACGCTTGGCGAACGCTAAGGTCGCCGGTCGACATCGAGGTGGCGGGCCGAGGGCGGGATGTTGAACCCCGCGTCGCCCGCAGGCGACGTGCCGCCCCGTCGCTGGAACTATTCGGAGGCACTTATCGGAGTATTTTGTCTTCACGTTTCACGCCGCGGCGGGCAGAGGGTCTAGGTGCATGCGCGACACCCCCGCCCGCCGTGCCCTTCGAGGGGACGGCGAACGGGGGTGGACGACAGCCTGAGCCGGTGGGATGCGGGCGTCAGCCCTGGTCTGCCGCCAGCTTCCTCAGCGACTCGGTCGGAGCGAAGCGCTCGCCGTACTTCGCGGCCAGCTCCTCCGCGCGAGCGACGAAACCCTTGTAGCCCGAGGCCTCCTTGGCGCCCGGCTCCGAGTAGTTCTTGGCGTACTGGCGGGTGCCGCCGGTCCACGCCGGGAACCCGATGCCGATGATCGAGCCGATGTTGGCGTCGGCGTCGTCCACGATCACGCCCTCGTCAACGCACTTCTGCGTCTCGAGCACCTCGGCGAAGATCATGCGGTCGATCAGGTCCTGCAGCGGCGGGGCGTTGTCGGGAGAGGTGTTGAACGCCTCCCGCAGGCCCGGCCAGAGTCCGCCGCGCTTGCCGTCGGCGTACTCGTAGAAGCCCGCGCCGGCGGCGCGCCCGGACCGCTTGATCTCCTCGACCATCTTCAGGACGACGCGGTCGGAGGAGTTGGGGACGTATTCCTTGCCCGCGGCCTCCTCAGCCTCGCGGGTGGCCTGACGGATCTTGACCATGAGGTTGAGGTTCAGCTCGTCGGAGAGCTGCAGCGGCGCCGCCGGGTAGCCGGCGATCCGCCCGGCCTGCTCGATGGTGGACGGTTCGATGCCCTCGTCGAGCATGCCGATCGCCTCGTTGACGAAGGTGCCGATGACGCGGGAGGTGTAGAAGCCGCGCGAGTCGTTGACGACGATCGGGATCTTGCGGATCTGCAGCGTCAGATCGATGGCCTTGGCCAGCGTCTCCGGCGTGGTCTTCTCGCCGCGGATGATCTCGACGAGCTGCATCTTGTCGACGGGCGAGAAGAAGTGCAGGCCGATGAAATCCTCCGGCCGCTTGACGCCGGTGGCCAGGTCGGTGATCGGCAGCGTCGAGGTGTTGGAGCCGAGCAGCGCGTCGGGCGCGACGATGTCCTCGATCTCCTGGAAGACCTTCTTCTTGAGATCGGGGGACTCGAACACCGCCTCGATCACCAGGTCGCAGCCGGCGAGCGCCTGCGGGTCGGTGGTCGGGGTGATGCGGGCCAGCAGCGCGTCAGACTTCTCCTGTGTGGTGCGGTTCCGCTCGAGGGCCTTGGCCTCGATCTTCTCGGAGTACGCCTTACCCTTGTCGGCGGAGGCCTGCTCGACGTCCTTGAGGACGACCTCGATGCCGGCCTTGGCGCAGACGTAGGCGATGCCGGCGCCCATCATGCCCGCGCCGAGGACGCCAACCTTGGTGAACTGGGTGCGCGGGATCTCGGAGCCGTCGGCCGCCTTCGGGCGGGCGCCACCGGAGGAGCAGTGCTGCATGTCGAAGAAGAACGCCTGGATCATGTTCTTCGCGATGGGGCCGGTGACGAGGGAGACGAAGTAGCGCGCCTCGATCTTCTCGGCGGTGGCGAAGTCGACCTGGGAGCCCTCGACGGCAGCGGCCATGATGGCCCGGGGGGCGGGGGCCGGGGCGCCCTTGGTCTGTTTGCGCATGTTGGCGGGGAACGAGGGCAGGACGCCGGCCAGCGCGGGGTCGTCGATCGTGCCGCCGGGCAGCGTCCAGCCCTTGCGATCCCACGGCTGGGTGGGCTCGGGGTCGGTGGCGAGCCACGCCTTGGCGGCGTCGATGAGCTTCTCGGGCTCGACGACCTCGTCGACCAGGCCAGCCTTGAGGGCCTTGTCGGGCGCGAAGGAACGGCCGGACATGAGGATGTTGGGCACGGCCTGGGCGAGGCCGAACATCCGGACGGTGCGGACGATGCCGCCGCCGCCGGGCAGCAGGCCGAGGGTGACCTCGGGCAGTCCGACCTTGGCCCCGCGGGCGTCGGCCATGACGCGATGGTGGCACGCGAGCGCGAGTTCGAGGCCCCCGCCGAGGGCGGCGCCGTTGATCGCGGCCACGACGGGCACGCCACAGGTCTCGAGGGCACGCATGCGGCCCTTGATCCCCATCGACCGCTCGTACAGTTCGTCGGCCTGCTCAGGGCCGGCCTTGATCATGGACTTGAGGTCACCGCCGCCGAAGAAGCTCTTCTTGGCGGAGGTGAGGACGACTCCCTTGATGGAGTCCTTCTCGGCCACGATGCGGTCGACCGTGGCGGAGAAGTCGTCGATGAAGCGGGAGTTCATCGTGTTGGCGCCGTGGTCGGGGTCGTCCATGGTGAGGGTGACGATGCCGTCGCCGTCCTGATCCCACCGGAACATGTTGTCGCTCACTGTTCTTGTACTCCTGTATCGCTGTGGTGTCGGTGGGTCAGACGCGTTCGATGATGGTGGCCACGCCCATGCCGCCACCCACGCAGAGGGTGATGAGGGCGCGCTTGCCGCCGGTGCGCTCCAGTTCATCGAGGACGGTGCCGGTGATCATGGCGCCGGTCGCGCCGAGCGGGTGGCCCATGGCGATGGCCCCACCGTTGACGTTGAGCTTCTCGTCGGGGATGTCCATGTCCTTCTGGAAGCGCAGGACGACGGAGGCGAAGGCCTCGTTGAGTTCCCAGAGGTCGATGTCGTCCGGGGTCAGGCCGGCGGTGGCGAGCGCCTTCTTGGCCGCCGGCGTGGGTCCGGTGAGCATGATGGTGGTGTCGGCCCCCGAGGTCGCGGCGGCGACAACCCGGGCGCGCGGGGTCATCCCCATCTCCTGCCCGGCCTTCTCCGAGCCCACCACGACGAGGGCGGCGCCGTCGACGATGCCGGACGAGTTTCCGCCGTGGTGGACGTGGTTGATTTCCTCGACCCAGTGGTACTTCTGCAGCGCGACGGCGTCGAACCCGCCCATGTCGCCGACCATGGCGAAGGAGGGCTTGAGCCCGGCGAGCGCCTCGACGGTGGTGCCGGGTCGCATGTGTTCGTCGTGGTCGAGGATGGTGATGCCGTTGATGTCCTTGACGGGCACGACCGACCTGGCGAACCGGCCCTCCTCCCAGGCGCGGGCGGCGAGTCGCTGCGAGCGCTCGGCGTAGCGGTCCACGTCCTCGCGGGTGAAGCCCTCGAGGGTGGCGATGAGGTCGGCGCCGATGCCCTGGGGCGAGAAGTAGGTGTCGTAGTTGGTGGCGGGGTCCATCGCCCAGGCGCCACCGTCGGTGCCCATGGGGACGCGGGACATGGACTCCACCCCACCGGCGAAGACGACCTCGTCCCATCCGGAGCGGATCTTCTGGGCGGCCATGTTGATGGACGTCAGCCCGGAGGCACAGAAGCGGTTGATCTGCACGCCGGCGACCGTGTCGGGCATGCCGGCGGCCAGGGCCGCGATGCGGGGCAGGTCCATCCCCTGGTCACCGAGGGGGGTGACGATGCCGAGGATGATGTCCGAGATGCGGTTCTCGTCGAGATCGGGGAACCGACGGCGCGTCTCCTCGATGAGGCCGACCACCAGGTCGATCGGCTTGACCCCGTGTAGGGCACCGCCGGGCTTGCCCTTACCTCGCGGTGTCCGGATGGCGTCGTAGATGAATGCCTCGGTCATGGGTGGGCCACGCTCTTTCTCTGGGCGAACAGGTTCGTGTTCCGTCAGGCTACGTGGTGCGGCCGCGCTTCGCGGAGTGTGGTCCGTTTCCGTCGACCGGCGCGTCGACTGCGCGGCCGGTGGCACAGTGGACCGCGTGACTGCGAATGACATCGTCTCCCCTGTCCTGGCCGAGCTCGCCGAGGTGTGCGGGGTCGCCACGTGTTATGACGACGCGCAGGGCGTGCACCGGGAGATCCCCGCCCGCACTGTGCGCGCGGTGCTCGCCGCGATGGGCGTACCGGTTGCTGTCGACGACGACGACGAGCTCGGCGTTTCGGAACACGAGGCCCTGGCGGCCGTTCGCGTGCGCCCCTGGCGGCGTGTTCTGCCGCCGTCTCTGGTGGCACGTCAGGGCACCGCCATAGGGTGCCCGGTCCATGTCCCGCACGGCGCGAAGGTGACCGTGTCGGTCCTGCTCGAGGACACGGATGTCCCGGTGACCCTGCTCCCCCTCGATGAGCCGCGGGCAGCCCGTGAGGTCGACGGCGTCACAGTCGAACGGGTGACGCTCCAGGTGCCGGCCGCGCTGCCCGCGGGATGGCATCGCGTCTCCGCCGGGGTGGAGGTTCCGGACCGCGAACCCGAGTCGAGTGAGTGCACCCTGCTCGTCTACCCGCCGACGATCCCGGTCCCCCGCGGCCTGGGAAAGCGCAGGGCCGTCGGCCTGGCCGCGCAGATTTATCAGGTGCGTTCGCGGCAGTCGTGGGGCGTCGGGGATCTCGCCGACCTCGGCGACCTCTGCGGCTGGGCCGGCCGGGAGACGGGCGCGGATTTCGTGTTGGTCAATCCGACGCATGCCGGCGAGCCGTACCCGCCGGTCGGTCCGTCGCCGTACCTGCCGACGACCCGCCGTTTCGCCTCTCCCCTGTACCTACGTCCGGAGCTGGTGCCCGAGTACGCGGAGCTACCCGCCGCTGATCGCGCGCGGGTCGATGCGCTCGCGCGGGAGGCAGCGGAATCCAACGAGAAGGACACCATCGACCGGGACGCGTCGTGGTCCGCGAAGTTGGAGGCACTGCGCCTCCTCTTCGCCGTTCCGCTCTCGCCGCGACGCTCTGAGTCGTTCGACCGGTTCGCCGTCGAACAGCCGGGGCTGAGGGGGTTCGCCACGTGGTGCGCACTGGCCGGCGAGCACGGGCCTGACTGGAGCGAGTGGCCGGAGGAGCTGAGGGAGCCGGACTCGGAGTCCGTCGCGCGCTTTGCCACCGAGCACGCGGAGGAGGTCCGTTTCCATGAGTGGTTGCAGTGGCAGGTCTCGCAGCAGCGGGGGCTTGCGCAGAGCGAGGCGGTCGGAGCCGGTATGCGGCTGGGCGTCCTCCACGATCTGGCGGTCGGCGTCCATCCGACCGGGGCGGATGCGTGGTCTCTGAACCGGTCGCTCGCCCGCGGCGTCTCGGTGGGCGCGCCGCCGGATGCGTACAACCAGCTGGGTCAGGACTGGTCGCAGCCGCCGCTGCGACCGGATGCTCTGGCGGAGGAGGGTTACGCGCCATTCCGCGACATCGTTCGCGCCGCGCTCCGGGATTCCGGTGGGGTGCGTATCGATCACATCCTCGGGCTCTTCCGCCTGTGGTGGATCCCTGAGGGCGCTCCGCCCACCGAGGGGACGTATGTCCGGTATGACCACGAGGCCATGCTCGGTGTCCTCGCGTTGGAGGCCACGCGGGCCGGCGCCGTGGTAGTCGGTGAAGACCTGGGCACGGTGGCTCCGGGGGTGCGGGAGACGTTGTCCGATCTCGGGGTGTTGGGTACGTCGGTGATGTGGTTCGAGAAGCGTGACGACGAGCCGGTTCCGCCGGAGGAGTATCGCCGCCTGTGTATGGCGTCGGTGACGACGCATGATCTTCCCCCGACGGCCGGGTATGTCGATCTCGTCCACGTGGATGTTCGTGAAGAGCTCGGCCAGCTCACCGGCGACGTCGAGGAGGAGCGTCGGTCCGCGGCGGCCGAGATCGAGGCGTTCCGTAAGGAGGTCCGCGATCGGGATCTTCTCGAGGGCGATTCCCCGGATGATCTGGTGGTGGCACTTCACCGCTTCGTGGCGGCTGCGCCGTCGTTGCTCGTGGCGGTGTCGGTGTCGGATCTGGTGGGCGATCGCCGCCCGGTGAACATGCCGGGTACGTCGGATGAGTATCCGAATTGGCGGGTGCCGTTGACGGACGCCGATGGCCGTTTGGTCAGCCTCGAGGGGCTCGTGGATTCGGCGTTGGCGCGTCGCGTGATGTCTGTGGTGGTGGGTGGGTGAAATGGCGGGAACCCCC
>NZ_JAALDU010000094.1 GCF_014145015.1 Dietzia sp. E1
CGGCCTCCGCCGTCACCGCCGCCTGCTCGAACGCCAGCACGACCGCCCCCAGCGGCCCCTGCACCGCCGCGGCCGCCGTGTCCCCCACGGCCGCTGCGGCCGCTCCCCCGTCCTGCCCCGCCATCGACCCCGCTCCCCTCCGACCCGGCACTCCGCGCCGCTCGTCAGGTCACGCTAGGGGTCCGCACCGACACGACGCCCTCACCGACAGGTGCCTGTGGACGGGGTCGACGACCATCCACAGGGGCATCGCTCAGTCGAGGTCGGGCTGCGCGGCGTACCGGCCACCGATGAACGTCCGCGCCATCACCGCCCCGATCGCCACGAGGAAGACCACCAGCGCGACCGGGAGGATCCATGTCGGCATCGCGTCGCCGCCCGACCGCGCGGCGAGCACGATGCCCACCTGCCCGGCCACCAGCAGGAGCAGCGTGACCGTCGTGATCAGCCACAGGTCCTCGCGCATCAGCCGCTCGAACCGCCGCAGCCTCGGGCCGGTGGCCGTCCACCACTGCTTGTTGGGCGCGTTGATCTGGCCGGGGGCCCACAGCACCAGTCGGGACAGCAGCGGCATCGGCAGCACGACGAGCAACGGGATCAGCGCGGAGAACGCGAGGGCCCCGTTCCGGCTGGACCACCCGTCGGCCCGCCCGTCGGCGCCGAAATGCGTCGGCACCCGCTCGGGCAGGACGGCCACCTGCCAGGCCAGCACGCCCAGCCACAGCAGGACCACACCCCCGGCCAGTACGAGAATCCACGGAGCCGTCGGCTCGGGCGGCAGATCGCGTGCGTCGTCAGCCGCGGACCTCGTCGTCGTCATAGTCCGGTCCCCCGCGCCATGTCGTACCCCCGGGTCACACTCGCCGCCATGATCACCACATCGCCACGCACCTACACCGCCACCCGCACCCGCGAGGCCGCCTCGCGCGCCCGCTCCCGGGCGCCGTCCACGTCCTCGGCGGTCGCCACCGCCACCCCCATGCGGCGGAACTCGCTGGCCGACGGCTTGCCGAACAAGCGCACGTCGGCCTCCGGCACCGCCAGCGCCCGCGCCACGCCCTCGAAACCGACCGCGTCGACGCTCCCGTCGCCGATCCCCGCGCCGCCGTAGATGACCGCCGACGCTCCCGGGCTCGCCATGGTCGTGACCACCGGCAGGCCGAGCACTGCGCGCGCGTGCATCTCGAACTCGCTGAGCACCTGGCTGCGCAGCGTCACCAGGCCCGTGTCGTGGGGGCGGGGGCTGACCTCGGAGAAGTAGACGTCGACGCCGTTGACGAACAGTTCCACGCCGAACACACCGACGCCGCCGAGCGCGCCCGTGATCCGCGCGGCCACCGACCGGGCGGAGTCGTACGCGTCCTGCGTCATGGGCTGCGGCTGCCACGACTCCACATAGTCGCCGCGCTCCTGACGATGGCCGATCGGCTCGCAGAAGTCGGTCCGGATCCGCCCCGTCTCGGGGTCGACGCTGCGGACGGTGAGGAGCGTGACCTCGTACTCGAAGTCGACGAACGACTCGACGATCACCCGGGCCCCCGCGACGCGGGCGCCGGTCTGCGCCGCGCTCCACGCCGCCTCGACGTCCTCGGGACCGCGGAGGGTGGTCTGGCCTTTACCCGACGACGACATCGTGGGCTTGACCAGGCAAGGGAAGCCGATCGCCGAACACGCGTCGCGCAGCTCTTCGACGGACGAGGCGAAGGCGTACCTGCTGGTCGGCAGGCCCAGCTCCTCGGCGGCGAGGCGGCGGATGCCCTCGCGGTCCATGGTCAGCCGGGCGGCACGCGCGGTGGGCACGACGCGGGCGAGCCCCTCCTGCTCGATCTCCTCGAGCGAGGAGGTGGCGATGGCCTCGATCTCGGGAAGGATGACGTGCGGCTTCTCGAGGTCGACGACCCGGCGCACCTCGTCGGCGTCGGTCATGTCGATGGCGTGGCTGCGGTGCGCGACCTGGTGGGCGGGCGCGCCGTCGTAGCGGTCCACGGCGACCACCTCCACGCCGAGCCGCTGCAGGGCGATCGCCACCTCCTTGCCCAGTTCGCCCGAGCCGAGCAGCATGACCCGGGTCGCGCCCGGCGAGCCCGGCGTGCCGATGCGGTCCACGGCGGGCGGGGCGAGGGGATCGTGCGCTGATGGGACGGGCGCTTCGGTCATGTCTCCCACGCTAGTAGACCTGCGGCTGTGGACCCCCGGCGGCGAGCCCTGGAGCCCTCTCGAGGCGCCCACCTCGAGCCGGTGGGGCGAGCCCGGATCCCTCGTGATCCACGTCTCGAAAAATGGTGCGCCACACCGATAGACCGGGGCGGCCTGCGGGTGACAAACTCTTCACCAAGCACCCGCGGGCTGCGGTCCCGGCAGGGCGCGCGGAGGAGGAGCACGGATGCCGTCACACCCGCCGACGATGAACGCGGTGCAGCTCCTGGGCCACGGAGACCTGGACCAGCTGGTGCTTTCGCATGACGTCCCCACCCCCGATCCGGCCCCGGGTGAGGTGCTGATCGATGTCCACGCCTGCGGGATGAACAACACCGACGTGTGGGTCCGCCAGGGTGCCTACGGCAGCGACACCGACCCGACGGCGGTCTCCTCGTGGCGGCGTGGCCGCTCCACGCTCGAGTTCCCCCGCATCCAGGGCACCGACATCGTCGGCCGGATCGTCGCCGTCGGAGACGCGGTGTCCGAGGATCGTGTCGGGCAGAGGGTGATGGTCGACTTCAGCATCTACAACCGACCGGAGGGCGACGAGAGCCTGGCCGACATCGACTACATCGGCCACGGGCGGGACGGCGGTTACGCCGAGTACGTGGCGGTCCCCGCCGAGAACGCCTACGAGGTCACCACGGACATCGACGACGCCGGCCTGGCCACCTTCTGCTGCGCCTATCTGACCGCGGAACAGATGCTCGACCGGACGCGCCTGAGCGCGGGTGAACGGATCCTCGTCACCGGCGCCTCCGGAGGAGTGGGCTCGGCTTTGATCCAACTCGCCCGCGTTCGCGGCGCCATCCCCTATGCGGTGACGAGCGCCGGAAAGGAAGAAGCCCTCCGCGAGATCGGCGCCGAGGCGGTGTTCCTCCGCGACTCGGACGATCTCGTCGGCGAGGTGGAGCGGGGCGTCGACGGCCCGATCGACGTGGTGGGCGACCTGGTCGCGGGCCCACTGTTCAACGACCTGCTGAGGATTCTGCGTCCGGAAGGCCGGTACGGGACGGCCGGGGCCATCGGCGGGCCGGTCGTGGATCTCGATCTACGCACCATGTACCTCAAGCAGCTCGAGCTCCACGGTTCCTCGCAGGGTACGAGGACCGCGTTCCGGCGGCTGGTCGGGTACATCGAGGACGGCCGCATCCGTCCCCTGCTTCACCGCGCCTACCGGCTCTCCGAGTTCCACGAGGCGCAGCGCGCCTTCATGAGCAAGACCCACGTCGGGAACCTGATCGTGGTCCCCGACCGGCACTGGGACACGGTAGGAGCTCCCCATGGATCGTGAACGCGTCTTGGAGCTGATCGACACCCACAGCGGCGGCGACGTCAGCCGGATCGTCACCTCCGGCATCGAGCCCCTACCGGGGAAGAACGTGTTGGAGAAGGCTCGCTACCTGGAGAGAGAGGGCGACGGCCTGCGCCGGTTGCTGCTCTCGGAGCCGTACGGCGACCCGGCGATGTCGGTGAACCTCATCGTGGAGCCCTCTCATCCGGAGGCCGTGGCCGGGTACATCATCATGGAGGCGATGGGGTATCCGCTGTACTCGGGCTCCAACACCATCTGCACCGCGACCGCCCTGCTCCAGAGCGGGATGATCCCGGCGACCGAGGGGCTTCAGGAGATCGTCCTGGAGTCGCCGGCGGGGCTGTCCCGCAACACCGCTCGGATCGTCGGCGGCCGGGTGGAGTCGATCACCACGCGAGGCGAGCCGGCCTTCGTCGCCGAACAGGGGCTCGCCGTGGAGGTGCCCCACTACGGCCGGGTCGGGTTCGATCTCGTCTGGAGCGGGGCCTACTTCGCGCTGATCCGGGCGGCCGACCACGGTTTCGAACTCACGGCCGACGAGCAGTTCGCTCTCACCGCGTTCGGAGACGCCTTCGTCCGGGCGGCTCGCCCCGGGCTGAGGCGGGAGCACCCCTCGCTCGGCGATGTGGGCCCGCTGCCGTTCGTCCACTTCACGGGGCGCGTACGGACTCTCGGGACCGGGCGGTTCGAGTCGCCGTCGGCGACATACGTCCACCCGGGCGTCATCTGCCGGAGCCCGACCGGGACCGGCACCTCGGCCAGGCTCGCGCTGATGGCCGCGCTGGGTGAGGTCGCCCCCGGCGACACCCTGGAGACCATCTCGCCGCGCGGGAACCGGTTCCTGGGCACCGCGCTCGAGGAGGGCATGGTCGGCGACTTCCCCGCCCTGCACACGTCCGTCACCGGCCGTGCCCGGTTCCTGGCCCACTCACGGATCACCATCGACCTGGACGACCCGCTGGTGGACGCCTCCGATCTGGAGTATCTGCTCAGCCCCTGACCCGTCTCACCTCGTGGCCGCCATCCCGGTCGCGCCTGTGTCCCTCGCGCGCCGGCCGAGGATATACGGTGTGTTAAACGCCACACGAAAGGGCATACACCCGTGACCACTGCCTCCTCCGGCCCCCTGGCCGGCATCCGCGTCGTCGAACTCAACGGCATCGGCCCCGGCCCCCACGCCTGCATGATGCTGGCGGACCTGGGCGCCGACGTGGTGACCGTCATGCGTCCCGGTGAGCTGGCCAGGTCCGTCGACGGCTGGGCCCACATCACGCGCCGCGGCCGGACCGTGGTCGAGGCGGACCTCAAGAGCGACGAGGGCCTGGCGCAGGTCCGCACGCTCATCGGGAAGGCCGACGTGCTCGTGGAGGGCTTCCGCCCGGGTGTCACCGAGCGAATGGGCCTGGGCCCGGACGAGTGCCTCGAGCTCAACCCCCGGCTCGTCTACGCCCGCATGACCGGCTGGGGCCAGCACGGGCCGCTCGCACACACCGCGGGCCACGACCTCAACTACATCTCGCTGACCGGGCATCTCAACGCCATCGGCCGCAAGGGCGAGCGCCCTGTGCCGCCGCTCAACCTCGTCGGCGACTTCGGCGGCGGTTCGATGTTCCTCATCCAGGGCATCCTGGCCGCGATCATCGAGCGCGCGACCTCGGGCAAGGGCCAGGTCATCGATGCCGCCATGACCGACGGCGCCTCGGTGCTCGGCCAGTTCCAGTGGGCGATGCGGGCGCGGGGCCAGTGGTCCGACGTCGCCGGGACCAACATGCTCGACACGGGCTACCCGTTCTACGACGTCTACGAGTGCTCGGACGGCAAGTACATGGCGGTTGGTTGCCTCGAGCCGCAGTTCTACGCCGAGTTCGCCCGACTGTTGGGTATCGACGGCGAGGGGATGCCCGGCCAGTTCGACATGGATCGCTGGGACGAGCTGCGCGAGATCATCGCCGGGAAGTTCGCCGAGAAGACCCGTGACGAGTGGGCCGAGGTGTTCTACGGCACCGACGCGTGCACGACGCCGGTCCTCACCTACACCGAGGCGCTGGATCATCCGCACAACGCGGCCCGCGAGACGTTCGTCGAGGTCGCCGGCGATGTGGGCCCGGCTCCCGCGCCGCGCTTCTCCCGGACCCCGGCTGCCGCCGTGCCTGCCGAGCCGCCGCGGGAGGTCACCGCCATCGACCAGGTGTGGGCCTGAGTATGAGCGGGGCGGGGGCCGGATCGAAGGTCGGCGGAATCGTCCTGGCGGTGGACCCCCAGTCGACCGAACCCCCGTTCCGCCAGCTCATGTCCCAGATCGTCGAGGCGACGCGTCGCGGACTTCTCACCCCCGGTACGAGGTTGCCCGCGGTACGCACGCTCGCCGAGGACGTGGGGATCTCCACGGCCACCGCGGCCAAGGTCTACCGCGAGCTCGAGCAGGGCGGCGTCCTCGAGGGACGCGGCCGCTCGGGAACCTTCGTCGCCGAAACCGACGCGGCGGCCGCCGCGCTCGCCCGCGCGGCGGAGGAGTTCGCCGATCGCGCCGCGGCCGCCGGGGTGGGGGTCGAGGAGGCCGTGGACGCCGTCCGCACCGCCTTCGCCCTCCACGGGTGATCCCGCAGGCCCCCACTCCCCGACGGGCGCGCTGCCCGTCCGCGCTCCTTAGGACCAGAACACTGGAGTCAGGCCTGCCAGAGATCCGAGGAGCCCGCCACCGTCGCCGCCCCCCGCGGACTTCTCGAGCTCGGCGTAGGTGAACCCATCCGCACCTTCGTCCGAGAACGTACACACGGTGACGACCTCCGGCCGGAAGCTCGTATCCGTCAGCTCCGGAGGCGGCGCGGGCACCAGCACGTCCTCGCCCTCCTCAGCTCCCCCCTCACAGACGAAGGCCACTGGCCCCGAGGCCCCGTCAGCAACCGCGAACGCCGCCGTGCGCCCTCGGCCGACGGATATTTCGTGGCCGATCATGCCGATGTCAGACTGGGACGCGATCGGTCCGATGCGGCCCGGGAAGCCCCACCGCACGTGCACCTCATAGAGATGCTGAACCGTCCCCGGGGTCCCGACGTATGCGCCGCAGAGCAAGTCGCGTCCCGAACGGTTGTCGTACGACACCACGATCTCCCCGCCCCCGCCTCGTTCGGCGGTGACCCTGCTGGGGCTGTCCAGCGTCCAGGGGATCGAGCCCTGAGCTACTGCCAGGCCGGCGCCGAGGAGTGTCATCGTCCCGGCCAGTGTTGTCGTCGCGGAAAGGACGCCGAACCGCGTGAGGTGGCGCATGATGAGCTCCGATCAGCTAACGAACGCGGCCGTGTGGCCGCTGGTTCGATCATTGAACTCTCCGTCTCGCGCACGCGCTGTCGCCCGTTCGTATGACCACACGCGTCCAAGACGCTCGACCCGGAAGCACGTACCCCTGCAGGTGCAGCAGTGCGCGTGAGTTCGATGCGGGTCGACTCCGAATGTGGGAGCGGGGCTCTCGGCAGGCCGGGCGCGAGCTCCACCCAGGCACCGTCGCCGACGGCGAAGCGCCCCGTCACCGACTGCCGGTGACGGGGCGCTTCCGCTGAGGTGGCGGCGCTATCAGCTACCGAGCGATCCCATGTCGAGGGATCCGAGGAAGCCGCCGGCCTCCAGGTCGACCACGAAGCCCTCGTCGTCGCCGCCCTCGCAGTACGCGAGAGCGCCGGCCCGGAAGTCCTCCTCGGCGCCGATGACCACGTCCCAGTCGACCGTGCCTCCGGCCTCGACGACCAGGGGCCCGGTGACATCGGCGCCGGCGGCGAGGCCCGCGAAGTAGTCACCCAGGTTCTCCACGTCCGCCGCACCCTCCGCGGCAGCCGTCACCGTGTCCGCCTCAGCGACGCCGACGAAGCAATTGAGGTCGTACTCGGTGTTGTTCGTCAGCGTGCCCTCCGCCCCGGCGGCGTCGGCGTTGGTGATCGCCAGCTCCAGCTCGGCCTCGGCATCCTGGCCGAGGGACCCGAGAGACTGAGCCTGGGCGACCCCGCGCCGCCGAGAGCGGCGGCAACACCCAGAGCCGCCGAAGAAATGGTCGCACCGATCTTGGTGGAAAGACGCATGAGGAAGTCTCCCTTGGATCATGAGAAGCGACTGAATCTCAGCCGCTGTAAGCGATGCTAACTTGGGAATCACATGAGTCAAGGCCGAACGACGACTTCACAAGTGACAAGTTGAGAAGCCTCGTGAACTAACAGTCCACTCGCGTGAGCAGCGCGGCAGCGCGATAACGGCCGCCGCACGCGGCCGACAGGGAGCAACAGCCGTAACGTAAGAGAACTCTTGTCACAAGCGCCCCACGTATCCCACCGGAAAAGTCCGAGCGGGACCGGGCGAGTGCGATAGTGGGGCCATGAGAACGACCAGAGCTTTCGCAGCCACCCTCGCCCTGACCGCCGCGGCCACCGTCGCCGCGGCACCCGCTCACGCGGCGCCGAACGAGGCCTCCCAGGCCGGCGTGCACTATGTCGCTCAGGAGTCGGGGTCGCTGGATGGCGGCTCGTTGGACGACCCGGTCGTCGGCGCGGGACTGGTCCTCGTCGCGGGCCTGGGCGTCTCGGTCGCGCTGGCCGTGAGCGCGGGCATCGCCGGCGGCGCCTTCGAGCTCCCGCAGATCCCCGGTCTGCCCTTCTGACCCGCCGACCGCCACCTCACGTGACGATCGTGGGCTTGCGTCAGGGCCGTCACTGACACACGGGCATCACCCGCCCCGGGGACGCGTCGAGAAGAGCTTTTCGCACACCGCTACTCGAGCGATGCGGGCGAAACCGTCTTCTCGATGAATGCGTCGGCGGGGCCACCGGGGCGCCGCGCCCGCCGAGCCACCGCACCGCCGCGCCCGGC
>NZ_JAALDU010000095.1 GCF_014145015.1 Dietzia sp. E1
AGGTCACTATTCGAGTGAGAGGAACCGGACGGCGACCTCGGAGATCTTCCGCGCTGTCGCGGTTCGGTCCCACTTGGGGAGCGCAAGATGACTGACCGTCAGGCGCACCAGGGTGTCGGCCGCGTCGATGACATCGCCCGGGGGGAGACCCGGATAACTCTCCGCGACCCATCCGGCCAGGGTGTCGGAGGCGAGGTCGAGAAGCGGCGCGGATGTCGTGAGCAGCGGGAGCATCCCCGTGGACGCCTGACCTCCCGCATCAAGGTCACGGTTGGAGATGAGCACCGCCTTGAGCAGGGGGCTGCGCCCGGCCTCGTTCAAGGTGTAGTCGACGGCGGCTGCGATGCCTCGCTTCGCATCGCCGATGTGCGCCTCCAGCGCGCCCCGGATGCCCTCGAGGAAGTGCGAGGCCTCCCGGAGTACGACGGCTTCTCCGAGGCCGGCCTTGTCACCGAACTCCTTGTACAGAGCCGCCCGCGACACCCCGGCACGATCAGCCACCTGCCCCATGCGCACCCGGTCCCAGCCGCGGTCGACAGTCAGGTCGTGGGCAGCCTCGAGGACAGCCAGGCGCATGTGCTCCTTGAATCGTTCGCGCATTGACGGTGCCCGCATGACAGAAAGGTTAGCGATTCCTGTCTCGCGATCGACTCGCGTCACTGACTTGGACACGGCCACACGCTACCTAGCGTGCTCGTCGGCCAGTTGGTCGACCATCGCTGCGAGGGTGTCCTGAAGTCTTTGCACACCCGCAGCGGCTCCCGTCGCCGTCGGCAATTCTCGGAGGTCCTCGAGCGGGACCGGGTCCCCGACCAGCAGGGTGACCCGACGACGGCGGCCCAGCACCACCCTTCCTTCGTAGGCTGGCGCGATGGCCTGCACACCCCATTGGGCGACGGGGATCAATGGGACTGACGTCTCGAGCGCGATGCGAACAGCACCCGACCTGAGCGACATCAGACGTGCATCCGGTCGGTTCGTGATCGATCCCTCCGGGTAGACGACGACGACGAGGGCGCCGCGATCCACTGCTTCGATCGCGGCGCGGATCCCGGCTCGCCCGTCGGAGCGGTCGACCTGGACGTGGCCGGCCGACCGAAACCACCAGCCCACTGCTCTGCTCTGAAACAGGCTCGATTTTGCCATGAACCGGGGGGTCCGGCCCTGGGCGAGGACCATCTCCGCGAGGAAGAGCGGGTCGGCTTGGGAGACATGGTTGGCCGCCAGTACTGCGCCCCCCGACCCGGGAAGGCGCTCTGTACCGCGCCAGTCCGCTCTCCTGACGAGCAGCAGAAGGGGTTTGCAGACGACCAACGCGAGCCACCATGCAGGGCCGCGGGCGTCCGCGGGTGCGCGTCGCACGCCTGCGGACTGATGCGAGTCACGGGCGCCCGGAACGAAAGGCAGAAGTCTCATCGCGGGCCCTGCCGTCGACCTCCAAACCATCCTTGTTCACCTCGGGGGTCAGACGTTCGGTGGTGACCACGACCAGTGGTCGGTCTGCTTGCTCACACCGCCACCTCCGGTGTCAGGGCAGTCGTGTCGACGGCGACTTGGCCGAGAATGCCGTTGGTGGTCATGGAGTCCCCGGGGCGGTTGACGCTGTCAGCGGCGACCGGCTCGCCCTGCCTGAGGTAGTAGCAGGTGCGGTTTCGGTCAGAGGTGGGGTCACCGCTCAGGACGATGTCGTCATAACCGTTGTTGAGTCCCGCGATCCGCAGCTTGTGGTCGTACTGGTCCGACCGGGACCATGGGAGCGCCGACACCTTCTTGTCCCTTCCACAGATCGTCCTTGTTCCTTCCACAGGTCTTCGAGAAGGAGGTCGCTGGTAGGGCAACATCGGCTCGTCACCGGCCCACGATGTCACCGGACCAACCCTCCCGGCGGAGGCGGGTGGCCGACTGCGCGCCGGCATGGCTGGCGCCGACCACCACCGCGCGCCCCGAACTCATCCGGTTCCCTTGGGGGTGAGCTCGACCATCAGCTTGCTGATGCCGCGAACGAAGTTGGACTGCACGTACTCCGGCTCACCGACGACATCGATCCTCTCGAAGCGTGGGAGCAGCTCCTCCCAGAGGATCCGCAACTGCAGCTCGGCCAATCGGTTGCCCATGCACCGATGGACGCCGAACCCGAAAGCGATGTGGTTGCGGGCGTTGGGCCGGTCGATGATCAACTCGTCCGGCCGCTCGAACACGGACTCGTCCCGGTTACCTGACGCGTACCACATGACCACCTTGTCACCCTTGCGGATGAACTGGCCGTTCACCACGGTGTCGGTCTTGGCGATCCGCCGCATGTAGGCAAGAGGGGTCTGCCAGCGGATGATCTCCGAGACCATGTTGGGGATCAGATCCGGATTGGCCTTCAGCTTCTCGAACTGGTCGGGGAACTGGTTGAGCGCGAGAACCCCCCCACTCATCGAGTTGCGGGTGGTGTCGTTGCCCCCGACGATGAGCAGGATCAGGTTGCCGGCGAACTCCATTGGTCGCTTGATCAGGTCCTTGGTGGCCTCGTCGCTCTGCAGCATCGTGATCAGGTCGAAACCCGGCTCTTCTCCCTCCGCCAGGCGGGCGGCCTTGTCATGCCACAGTGCGCTGAGTCCACGCGCCATGTCGACCATGCCCTTGAACAGCTCGTCGTTGTCGGAGGGCCCTCCATTGGCCTGCTCCATGGAGGTGGCCAGGTCCGACCACTCGACAAGCTTGTGGCGCTGCTCGTAGGGGAAGTCCAGCAAGGTCGCCAGCATGCGCGCGGTGAGCTCGATCGACACCGTCCTCACCCAGTCGAAAGGCTCGTTGACGGGCAGGTTGTCCAGGACGTCCCTGACGCGCTCCCGGATGAGGCCCTCCATCTCGCGCAGGTTCTTGGGAGCCACCACGCCTTGGACGGCGCGCCGTTGAACGTCGTGCCTGGGCGGATCCATGGCGATGAACATGGCGATGTCCATGAACCGCGGCGGCGCCCCGATGACGATCAGGGGCTCGGCGGAGAAGGCCTCGTGGTTCTTGTCCACAGCGATGATGTCGGCGTGCCGCGTCACCGACCAGAACGGCCCGAACGGACTGTTGGGCTGGTAGTGCACCGGGGCCTCGTTACGCAGGCGCTCGAAGTAGGGGGCCCACTGCCCCTGTCGGTACAGGAAGGGGTTGCTGAGGTCGATGTCTTCGAGCGCGAGTTCTTCGACCGGCGGGATCGGGCGTTCGACGAACATCTTCTGCCCGTTCGTGCCCGTCAACCAACGTCGGCTCTTGTCGTAGAGGTGCGCGGCCTGGACCTGGCGATCCAGGGGTATGGCGGCGTCGACCTTCGTCTTCACTGCGTCAGGGATCTTCATCTCGTCAACACCTCCTGTTACATCTGGAATTCAGGCAACTGCACGGTCAAGCCGTCCCATGACCGGGAGACCTGGACTTGGCACGACAGCCGCGACGTCGGCTCTCGCTCGGGGTTCATCGACAGCATCTCCTCCTCCTCCGGGCCGGAGGGGCCGACCTTGGCGGCCCAGGCGGAATCGACGATCACGTGGCAGGTGCCGCATGCGGCCTCTCCGCCGCAGTCACCATCGATGCCCGGAATGGCGTTGTTCGTGGCGACCTGCATCAGCGAGCAGCCCTCCTCGATGGGCGCCTCGTGCTTCTCCCCGTCGTATGACACGAAGGTAACGACTGTCATCTACAACTCCCTCACTATTGACTACGTCATCGACATTTTCTCCAGTATTGTCGTTGATATCGGCGATGACCATGTTGAATCGTGTCATCCTGCTGTGAGATCGGGTCACGTGAGGAGCGCTGTGCAGAGAAGCGAGCCGGGCGTCCCAGCGCTTGCCTTCGCGCAGCTGCTGGCCAGTCCGGCGATCGATCCGGACAGTGCCGAGCAGTTCCGTGCCATCATGGCGCGCGAGGGAACCGGGGAACTGTCTCTGATCCGGACCCAGGAGCAGGCACCGCTGCGGTGGTTTCGCGAGGTCTACCCGGACCTCGATGCCGAGCAGGCAACGAAGCTGGGGATCGCCTGCGCGGAACAGGCCCAGCTCACGTCCTTCGGGCCGTTGAGCGTGCCGCTGGTCAGCGCAGGAACCGTCGCCCAGGTCGTTCAGCTGTTGACCTATCTTCCCGTGATCACCGAGGCCGTCACCACCCAGTCCGATCCCCAGCGCGACGACCTGACGATCCGGCTCACCGGGAACGCGGCAGACCCCGACCTGGACTGTCTCGCCGTCACCTACTGCGGACTCGCCCTCATGCGGTTGGTCGACCGACTGGTCGACGACGCGTCGGAGGTGACCATGCATAGTCGCTGGCCGGAGCCAAGCAGCGGGGCTCGAGAAGCCTGGCCGGGGGCGCGGCTCATCTTCAACGCCCCCCTGTCCTATGTGCACATCCCTGAACGGACGCTACACGCGGCCTGCCGCTTCCCCGACCCAGTCGCCTACGACGTCGCCGTCACCAGCCTCCAGCAGGCGCTCGAACGTCAGGGCGGCAGCCCGGAGTTCACCCGCAGAGTGCGGGCGTTGCTCGAGGACGGGTCCGGGGTGAGGACCCTCCAGTCGGTCGCGAATGAGTTCTCGATCTCCTCGAGTACCCTGAAACGCCGGCTCGCCGCGGAGGGAACCAGCTTCCGCGAACTCCTCCAGGAGTCACTGCTCGACCGCGCCCGGATACGGCTGCTCGACCGCTCCACGTCTGTCAGTGAGGTCGCCGCCGAACTGGGCTACAGCGACCTCACGAACTTCTCGCACGCCTTCAAAGGGTGGACCGGCAGCTCACCGAGCCACTTCCGACGCGCCCACCAGCACCCTTGAGTACCACTTCCGCAGTTCCTTAGAAGGACCGCGCCCGGCGGGAGTGGCTCACCAGGTGCTCCCTTATGAGTCCACGGATCCTTCCGGAGTGGTCTTACCGGTGGTAGCTGGAGGAGTGAAGGCAGGGTCAGGCCCCGCAGCGGCGGTGACCATAGGTCCGTAGGCCTGGTGGAGAGCGGACAGAATGCGGCCCAGGGGGAGGTCGTCGAAGTTGCCGTGGTCTCGTACGTACTCCATGTGCCGAGTCCCGTCGGAGGTGAAGGCGTGCATGAGCGCGTCGCTCTGTCCGTCGAATTCGACCGGTGGCACGCCGAATCGTTCGCATAACTCGACGTTGAAGGCAGGTGTGGCCTTCAGCCATCGTCGGTCGATGTAGGCGCTGCAATAGCCGTGATAGACGAACAGGTCCGTGCCACCCATGACGGCTCGTAAGGTGTCGGTCTGCAGATGGTTCCGTACATCGGCGAAGCCGAGTCGGGTAGGGATGCCCGCGGCCCGCAGAACCGCGGCCAGTAGCACCGCCTTGGGCACGCAGTAGGCGCGGCCGGCCTGGAGGACGTGGCTCGCCCGGTAATGCTCAGGATCCTCGGAGACCGAGTAGGGGTCGTACCAGATTTGGTCACGCACTGCAGCAAAGAGCAGGGACGCTCTCTCTCGGGGGCTCGACGCGCCGGCGATCACGTGCTGGGTGAAGTCGCGTACCGAAGCGTGGTCGTGATCGAGGAAGAAGGTCGCCTCAAGGTGCGATCCCGGCGCCGGCGTCATCGCCGCACCGCGGTGTTGACCGGACCGTCAGTCTTGAGCGCTACGGCCGTGCGCGGCCAGCCGGCCGGCTGCTTGCCGGGCACTGCCGAGGTGCAGACGTCGGGCATCCGCCGCACTAGGTCACCGACCTCTTCCAGCCACCGGTCGCACACGGGGCGTCGCCGTTCCAACGCGGGACCGCTTCGACGGGCTCGGGGTGCGCCCATTCCGGGCGAGAGGTCCCTCATCGCGCGCTCAACAGAAGGTCGTTGTCCACAGCAACCCCTACGCTCTGGGCGAGATCACGCATGATCAGCCAAACTTGATGGGCGATCCGGGTGGTCACCTCTTCCTTCGACTCATCGTGGTGGTCCAGCCACCAGATGATCCCCGCGTCGACCATGCCCATCAACCCCGCCATCACGCCGTCCGGGGGATCGACTTGTACTTCGGATGTGCGCATGTATGCCGAGGCTGCGGCCACCACCTCGCCGAGGAACCGTGTGCGCCCCAACCTGGCCCGGTGTGTTTCCTTGTTCTGCTGGCGCGCCGCCATGAAGCGATACAGGTTGGGATGACCGGCAGCCCATCCGATGGCAGCGCCTATCACGCCTTCGATGATGGTGGGAGCTGTACCGCTCACGCGCATGGCGGGACGAACGGTGTCGATGAGCTGATCAGCCGCGAATCGGAGCACTTCTCGTTCGAGGTCTTCCTTGCTGTGGAAGTGCCGGTAGACGTGAGGCCTCGCAACCCCCGCCCGTTCCGCGATCTGGGCAGTACCGACGCCGGGACCGTACTCCTCGATCGCACGAGCCGCGGCCACCACGATCTGCTCTCGCCGTGCCGACCGGTGCGATTCGTGCGCCGTCGATCGGCGCACCACGGCCGTGTCCACCCACCTCGCAAGATCCACGACCACATTCTAACCCGAAAGGGACTGGCGCGGTACAGGGTGTACCCGTAGCCTTCGGGCACACCCTGTACCCGGCGAATACTCCCTGGAGGACCCATGCCCAGCCGCCGTTCACCCTGGATGAACCAGGACCTCGACGACTTCCGTCAACTCGCCCGGACGTTCTGCGAGAGGGAGATCAAGCCCAACATCGAGCGGTTCATCGAACAGAAGCGCGTCGACCGCGAACTCTGGACCCGCGCCGGCGAGCTCGGCCTGTTGTGCGCCTCCATTCCCGAGGAGTACGGCGGGGGCGGCGGCAACTTCTTCCACGAGGCAATCCTTATCGAGGAGCAGGCCCGCATCGGTGACAGCAGCTGGGGGGCCGCACTCCACAGCGGCATCGTGGCGCACTACCTGCTGCACTACGGCACCGAGGAGCAGAAGCGCGAATGGCTGCCCAAAATGGCCTCCGGCGAGGTCGTGACCGCCATTGCGATGACCGAGCCGGGGACCGGTTCCGACCTCCAGGGAATCAAGACGAAGGCAGTCAGAGAAGGCGACGACTACGTCATCAACGGAGCCAAGACCTTCATCACCAACGGCTACCACGCAGACATGGTGCTCGTCGCCTGCAAGACCAGCCCCGATCAGGCTGCTGCAGGCGTCTCACTGGTCATCGTGCCGACCAGCTCCGAAGGATTTCGACGCGGCCGTCTCCTCGGCAAGATCGGCCTCAAGGGGCAAGACACCTGCGAGCTCTTCTTCGATGACGTACGTGTGCCTTCCAGCAATCTGCTCGGCACCGAGGAGGGGCAGGGCTTCGTCCAGCTCATGATGCAGCTCCCGCAGGAGCGGCTCATCGTCGCCGTCAGTTGCGCCGCGTCGATGGACTTGATGCTGGACCTGACACACGAGTACACACTCACGCGCGAGGCGTTCGGCAAACCGATCTTCGGATTCCAGAACACCAAGTTCAAGCTCGCCGAGGTCGCCACCGAAGCCCGCGTCACCCGCGCCTTCATCGACGAGTGTCTCGACCTGCATGTCAAGAGCGAACTGGACATCCCCACCGCCGCGATGGCGAAGTACTGGAGCTCCGAACGCGCTCAGCAAGTCGCCGACACCTGCCTGCAACTCCACGGCGGCTACGGCTACATGGAGGAGTATCCGATTGCGCGCGCATGGACCGACCTGCGGGTCAGTCAGATCTACGCCGGCACCACCGAGATCATGAAGGAGATCATCGCCCGGTCACTCCCG
>NZ_JAALDU010000096.1 GCF_014145015.1 Dietzia sp. E1
CAGAATCGGATCAATGCACTCTGATTCCGGAAGGGCCCCTTTACCCCACCCTCCTCTTTGTCGCCCACCGAAAGGAAATTCTGACTCAGGCGCTTGCAACGTACCGAAGCGTTCTCGGCGACCAGAATTTTGGAGAACTACTTGTGGGCGGCGAGCGACCGAGTCGAGGCACCCATATATTTGCGAGCATCCAGTCGATTAGCCGCGGAGCACAGGCCGGAATCTCTTCGTCATGGGACGTCATTGTCGTCGACGAGTTTCACCACGCAGAGGCTGCTACCTACCAGCATTTATTAGAAAACTACGAGGCATCGGAGTTACTAGGACTCACAGCGACGCCCGAGCGAGCCGACGGGGTAGACGTCAGCAAGTTCTTCGGTGGACGAACCGCGGTTGAGCTCCGCCTGTGGGACGCCCTCAACCAAGATCTTCTGTGCCCATTTCACTACTACGGAATCTCGGACGAGACGGATCTCAGTACCGTCAAATGGACGTCGTCCGGATACGACCCCACTCAGCTGTCGAACTTGTACACCGGCAACGATGCTCGTAACGCCCTCATCTACCGGGCGCTTCGAGAGAAGGTGCTCGACCCGAGAGCGATGCGTGCTCTCGGTTTCTGCGTGACCATCGAGCACTCCGAATACATGGCTAAGTGGTTTACAGACCGTGGGATTCCTGCAATCTCGATCAGCGCTAAAACCGCTCGCGAGGACCGCGAACGCGGCATCAGTGACCTTAGAGCAGGTCGCATCAACTGCATTTTCACGGTGGACGTATTCAACGAGGGCGTTGATATTCCCGAGGTTGACGTGGTGCTTATGCTCCGGCCGACTCAAAGTTCGACCGTCTACATCCAGCAACTGGGCCGCGGGCTGCGCAGGTCACCCGCCAAATCAGTGCTCACCGTTCTCGATTTCGTGGGCCATCACCGCGCCGACTTTGACGTATCCGCCCGATACCTGTTGATGACCGGCCGCACCCGGAGGGAGCTCGGACAAGACCTCGAGAAGGGATACCCCACCTTGCCAGGTGCGTCCCGGATTGTTCTCGACGAGATTACCCGCGCCGAGGTGCTGGAGTCCGTCAAGCGCGCAGCCAACAACTCGAAGATGACCGCGCTAGTGGCTGACCTACGAACAGTTGGAGTGGAGAAAACGCTGTCGGCTTTTCTTCGAGAGACCAATCGCACGCTAGATGACGTCTACAGAGCGGATCGGTCGTGGCACACAGTGGTCGTTAAGGCCAAGGGAGATCCCGCGGTCCCAAAGGATGAGCACTCCCTCCTCAAGCGACTCCACCGACTGCGAACTGTGGACGACCTCGACCGTATCGACGGGTACACACACGTCGCGACGGCCATTCGCAACGGCGATTCAGTAAGTGAATCCGATCCATGGGCGCGGATGCTCATCGACTTCATGTTTCCCCGCGACAAATTCGACCGATTCGATGACGCGGTGGAGCTCCTGTCCCGATACCCGAGCGTTCTCGATGAAATTCCCGAACTAATGGAAGCCGCCAGGGACAACATCGAATTGCTGCCGCTGCCTCTCGGTGGCTCTCTAAGCAACCTCCCGCTCCGCTCCCATGCGCGTTACCAGCGCGAAGAGCTACTCTCCGGTCTTAAGTGGACGTCGATGGACCGCCGACCCGGCACACACCGTGAGGGGGTTCTATGGTCCCCTGAGGTCGAAACTGACCTCTTCCTAATCAACTTGCACAAGGACGAGAAGACGTTCAGCCAGAGCACGATGTACCGCGACATCCCGGTAACAAAGGACTTGTTTGACTGGGAGTCCCAGTCCACGACAAGACAAGCATCGCCCACCGGCAGGCGATACATCGCGCACAAAGAAAACGGCACGAACATCCTCTTGGCAGTCCGCAACTCTCCGGATGACGAAGTCGGCACGGCACCTTTCCTCCTTTTAGGAGGAGCCGATATCGAGTCGTACGAAGGTGACAAGCCTATTCGGTTCCGCTGGCGGCTTCACCGCTCTATGCCAGCGGAAGTGCTCGCGGAAGCGTCGGTTATCGGGGCGTAGCCGCATCGGAGCCGCCGCCCGATCAGCGTGACTCGGCGGCGGCTTCCTCCGTGCGATGGCTAATCCTCGTCGTCGTCATAAAACCCACCACCCCACCTGCACCTTTCCCACCCACCGGAATCGACCGGTGACGCGCGCCACAACGCGGTCACAGTGTCCTCATCCCTCCCTACCGCGCGCGACGCGCCGGGCGGCGGCACCCCCGGCACGACGGGACCCTCATCGGCGAAAGGACACTCCATGGGCGACATCCGGGCCCTCGGCTACCTCAGGATCGACACCACCGACCTCGACCGCTGGCGCACTCTCGCCCACGACGTGTTGGACCTGGGCGTGGGCGCCGGCGGCGACGACGACACCCTCCACCTGCGCCTCGACGAGCGCGCCCGCCGCATCACGCTGCGCCGCGCGGAGAAGGACAACCTCGCCGCGGTGGGCTGGGAGGTGCGCGACGAGATCGCCCTGGACCGCGTCCGGGCCACCCTCACCGAGCACGGCATCGCCTACCGCGACCTCACCCACGACGAGACGCAGGCCATCAAGGTCGACGGCGCCATCACCCTGGAGGACCCCTGCGGCCAGCGCCTGGAGATCTTCCACGGCGCCGAGCTGGACCACTCCAAGGTCTCCACCAAGTACCGCACCGAATTCGTCACCGACGAGCTGGGCCTGGGCCACCTCGTGGTCCCCACCACCGACTACGACGCCACCATCGGCTTCTACCGCGACGTGCTGGGCTTCCACACCCGCGGCGCGTTCCCGTTCCCGTCCGCCCCCGGCATGCCGCCGCTGCGCATCCAGTTCATGGGCGTCAACCCCCGCCACCACAGCTTCGCCGTGATGCCCGCCCCGCACATGGGCCCGGGGATCGTGCACATCATGCTCGAGGTGGCCGAGATGGACATGGTCGCCCAGGCCATGGAGCGCACCACCGAGCACGGGTTCGGCATCTCCTCCACCCTCGGCCGCCACACCAACGACAAGATGGTGTCCTACTACCTGCGCGCGCCCGGCGGCTGGGACATCGAGTTCGGCTACGACGGCCTTATGGTGGACGAGGACCAGTACCTCCCGCAGAACATCACCGCCGACAGCTACTGGGGCCACGACTGGTCCGGCAGCGAGCCGCTGGCCTGCACCATCCCGCTCGAGGAGACCGCCGCCGAGGCCGTGGCAGACTCCCTGTCCGAGCCCGTGGTGGAGAGCGTCTGACGCACTGACGCGCCCTACGCGCCCCTGACCTCGATCAGCTCCCACCACCGCGCGGGCATGGTGCTGGGCGCTCTGCACCGCCGCCGAGTGGCTGCTGCGTCCGCGCAGGTACCGCTCGTCGACGCGACCCTCGGTGTAGCGGGTGACGATGTCTGCCGGGTCCTCCGCCTGGTCGACGCGGCCGTAGAAGAGACCGTGCGGCAGGACGAGCATCGTCGCGGCGAAGCGGTCGCCGCCCGGCTACTGAGCCGGATGCGTGGTCCTCGGCCGGTGCTCACGGACCGGGAGTCCGAGGTCCTGCGCGCCGTGGCCGAGGGGGCTCGAGCAACCGGCAGCCCGCCGAGTCGCTGCACCTGTCCGAAGGCACGGTCAAGACCCATCTCGTGCATGTCTTGAGAGAGGGCGCTGTGAGACCGGCGCCGTCATCGTCCGGCGCAAGAACTCGGCCGTGATCCTGCCGGCGTGGCGGCTGTGCGGGGTCAGGCCGGCGAGCACCGGGAACGCGTGGACTGCCGAGTACCACCGATGGGTCTCGACGGGCCGCCCGGCCGCGTGGAGGTGTTCGGTCAGCTGGAGCGCGGCCGGTTCCACGAGTTCGCCCGCGGCCAGGGTGATCAGCGTCGGCGGGAACACCTCCGGATCGCAAGTGAGCATCGAGCGGCTGCTCTCAAGCCCGTCGGCGTGGCGCTGCCACAGCCTCTGGAACCGCTGCACCGTGACGGCCGGTTGGTAGGAGTCGCGCGTGGCCCACGGCCCCTCACGCACCTCGCCATCGACGTCGAGCAGGGGCGAGTAGCCCACCATCGCGGCGGGCTGGCGGACGCCGTCGCGGGCGGCCAACTCGCAGATCGCGGCGGCCAGGTACCCGCCCGCCGAGTCCCCGGCCACCACGATCCGGTGATCCGCGGGCAGTTGCTCGGACAGAGCGCGATACCCGGCGTAGGCATCCGCGACCACGGTCGCCAGGTCGACCTCCGGCAGCATCCGGTAGTCCAGCGAGTGCACGGTCACGCCGAGGTCTATCGCTAGCCGGCCGCAGAGCCCACGGTGGGTGCCGGGGCCGCAGAAGACGAACGCGCCGCCGTGGAGGTAGAGCAGGGTCACGTCGGCCAATGCGTCCGGGCCGACGGAATCGGGGGTCGACGTCTCGGCCGCGGTGCCGCCGAGCACGGTCCGTTCCACACGCACCCCGGCGGGGCCCGCCAGTCGCGAGAACCCGCGCTCGACTGCGGCCAGCCCCCGGATCCCGGCGCCGGTCATGGGCCAGAAGCGGTACACCTGACGGAGCGTCGCCCGCCCGGCCCAGTAGAGCAACCGGGACTGCAGGTCGACCTCACGATGGATGATCACGGAGGGGTCTGTCCGAGTGGTCACGAGCGGGACGATCCTTGCGTTCGTAGGAGAGTGCGCTGCTTCCGGCGACCCTTGGCGGCCATCAGCGGCAGGAGGGCGGACGCCAGGCGGGGGAACGCGGCACCCAGCCTGGCCAGCGCCCCGCGCCTAGCCGGGACGGCCGTAACCGGGCGCCGCGACTCCAGCACCCTGCCCACCGCGCGCACCACGTCCTCCGACTGCAGGAGGACACCCGAAAACGACAGCGCCGCCTGCGGGTCCTCGAGTTTGTCGAAGAGCATCGGGGTCCAGATGCCGTCCGGGCAGACGCACGAGATGTCGATATCGTCCACCCCGGCCAGCCGCAAGTCGGCGGCCGTGCTGGAACTGAAGCCCATCACCGCGTGTTTGGACGCCGCGTAGACGGCCTCGCCCGGGACCGCGGAGATCCCCGCCAGCGAGACGATGTTGACGATGTGCCCGCCACTGCCGGTCGCGCCGGTGCCCGGGATACCAGCGCTGCGGCCGCGCATGGCCTCGATCGCGGCGACCGTGCCGTTGATCGTCCCCAGCGCGTTGACGTCCAGCATGAGCCGCCGCTGCTCGTCGGTCTGCTCCCACGCCGGGCCGGTGAGCAGGACGCCGGCGTTGTTGACCCACACGTCCACGCCCCCGGTCTCCGCGACCAGCCGGTCCCGGGCCTCGTCGACCTGCCCGCGATCGCGGATGTCGACAGCGGCCCAGAGCGCACCCCGCCCGATCTCCGCGGCCGCCGTCCGGGACGACTGCTCGTCCAGATCGGTGATCATGACGCGATACCCGCGGTCGGCCAGCAGGCCCGCGATATCTCGGCCCAGGCCGCGACCGGCCCCGGTCACGAGCGCGCTGCGGATCCTCGTCGTCGTCGTCACTTCCCGTCCCTCAGTCCGGCGCGGATCTCGCCGTAGGAGATCCCACCGTGGCAGTACGTCGGCACCACCGGCCAGAAACGCTTCCACGGCGCCAGTTCGGTGGAGGGCAGGATCTGCAGCCAGCGCGGGTCGGTCGGGCACGGGTCGGCGAGGGTCTTCTCCTTGATCATGGAGTCGTACTGGTCCAGCGCGTCCTCGAGGGTGTTGGCGTTGGGGCAGATCTCGCGGCCGTACTCGCGGTGGTAGCGGCGGACGCCGGGGATCTTCGACAGCTCCGGCTGCCAGTTGTCCAGGGAGATGCCGTTCTCGGAGGACACCCACACGCCGTCCGGGGTGTTGATGACCAGCGAGTGGTTGCCGTCCGTGTGGCCGGGCGTCCACAGCAGGGCGATTCCGGGGCCGAGCTCGATGTCGCCGTCGAACACGGCGAACCTGTCCCGGTGGACGCCGTCGAGTCCGTCCTCGACGTACCAGGCCCATTGCATGGGGTGCAGGTCCTCCAGGGTGGCCAGTTCGCGGCGGTGCACGAGCAGCTGCGCGTCGCCGAACAGGGCGGTGCGCGGCGTCGGCTCGCCCGCGATCACCTCGCTCGAGCCGAGAATCATCCGGGGGTCCTGCACGTGCAGGTGGTCGAACGTGAGGAAGTCCACGTCCTCCGGTCGCAGCCCCACCTTGGCCAGGGCCTCGCCGGGCTCGTTGAAGTACTTGAGAATCGCCTTGCTGGCCAGGCGGCCGCCGGGGACGGCGTCGACCAGCCTCTCCAGATTGGCGTAGAACGGCGCCTTGGCGGAACCGGCGGGGACGGTCGGCTCGAACACCAGGGTGCGGGGCCGACCGTTCCAGTCGTCGTACTGGACCACCACCATGCGGTTGATCATGGTGACCAACGGCAGGCTGGGCACCGACACCGCGTTGTCGAAGGCGTACTTGACCGGGTACGGCGCCCCGGCCACGTCGACTGACCGCACCGCCCGCACCTGCCCCTGCTGCACGAACCGCTTCTTGTACTCGGCGGCCGCCGAGCGCACCGCCCTCAGCCGCTCGCCCCGCGGCCACACGTCGTGGACGCCGTCGAATTCGGGGATCGGCCGCGCGCCGATCTGCTCGAGCATGGGTCCGGACACCTGGTCCGAACGCGGTGGATCTTCGCGCAGCATCGTTCGCTCCTCCTCGCCGATGGGGTGGCCGCCCGGAGGGCGCCGGTCGTTCCCGCGGTCGACACCAGCATCCGGTGTCCGGCGGCGGGAAACTTGTGTCAGGGCGACAGGTTGGTGGTCCGCCTCAGCTCCCCGGGGGACATACCGAACCACCGGCGCGCCGCGTGGCTGAGCGTGGCCTGCTCGGCGAAACCGACCAGGTCGGCGATCTGGGTGAAGGACAGGTCGCTGGTCGTGATGAACCGGTGCGCGCGATCCCGACGCAGGTCGTCGACGACCCGGCCGTAGGTGGTGTCGACGGCGGCGAGGCGACGTTGCAGCGTCCGCGGGTGGAGCAGGAGCGCCCCGGCCACCTCGACGAGGGTGGGGACGCGGCCGGGAAGGCGCTCCCCCACGAGGCGGCGCACCTGGTGAGCCACCGAGTCCGCCGGGTCGGAGTACGAACCCGTCAGGTGATCGATGGCCGCACGACGGAGATCCTCATCCGCGGAGGCGAACGTGGCATCCAACATCCGACGGTCGACGCACAGCGCGGCCGCGGGCCGGTCGAACTTCACGTCGACGCCGAAGAAGCCCAGGTACCGGCCGACCGGCGAGAGTGGTCCGTGCGGCACCTCCACCGACCGCAACCCGGTGGACTGCCCGACCAGATGCACGGCGACCCGGTAGAACACCCCCAGCCCCAGCTCGGCGGCCTGCGGCGAGTACGGCGACTCGGTCAGCTCCTTGCGGTAGGTTAGGGCGATCACGCCGCGCCGGCCCCACGGGTCGTCGCCGACCTCGATCCTCAGCGCGGGGCTGTGCACGAACATGAACCGCGCCGCGCACTCCAGTGCCTCCGCGGGAGTCTGCGACGATCCGATCGCGCGCGCGATGGGGCCGAGAATCGTCAGGTCCTGCCGTTCGGCCAGCCGCAGACCGAGGTCCGGGCAGCGCAGGTGGGCCGCCGCCGCATCGAGCATCCGGTCGTGGTCGGTGATCGACAGCAGCCCGTCCTCGTCCGCCAACGTCTCGGGCTCGATGCCGAACCGCGCGAGCAGCCGATCCGGATCCCCGCCGAGTTCGGTGACGAGCGCCCCGAACCCGCGCAGGCTCGCGGCGCGGATCAACGGCCGCATCGACGCCCCTTCCCTCTCACGTGGCGTGCCGGCGAGAAGCCGCGGTCGGGTGCGTCTCCGCGTAGCACCACACGGTTCGACCATCCTCGCTCCACCTCACCATGCCGTCCGGCCCTACCCGCCGCCCCGCACCTCGATCAGCTCCCACTGCCTCACCGGCCCGGGGGCGTGGGCCCGGCACATCGTGAAGATCGGCTCGGAGTAGGTCTCCCGCAGCCACACCTCGACCGGACCGCGCGGGCCGGCAAGCGTCACCTCGACGTGCTCGTCGCCCTCGACCACGCTCACGGGGGCAAAGGCGCCGATCCGGTCGTCGGGCACCACCGCCCTGGCGTGGTGCTGGGCGCTCTGCACGACCGCCGAGTGGCTGCTTCGCCCGCGCAGGTAGCGCTCGTCGACGCGGCCGTCGGTGTAGCGGGTGACGATGTCGGCCGGGTCCTCCGCCTGGTCCACGCGCCCGTAGAAGAGCCCGTGCGGCAGGACGAGCATCGTCGCGGCGAAGCGGTCCCCGCCCAGGTGGGAACACTCCCAGGTCTCCTCCGGGTACCGCTCGGCGATCCGCGCGGCCGCCGCGCGCCCCCGAACAGCGCAGCACTGATCGTGCTTGCCGTGCGCGCACACCGCGACCAGCGGCTCGTCCGTGGGCACCCCGGCGGTGCCGTCGAGGGGGATCTCCGCGTACCCGACCGGTCCGTCCACCTCGCCCCAGCGCAGCGCCTCGTGCCCGGGGCGGGCGTCGGCCAGCGCCCACCGCCAGCGTTGCCCTCCGGTATGACGACGACGACCCGGCCTGCGGATCGCGGCCACCCTCACATCGGCCTCCTGGGCTCGTCCGGCGATCTCGCGGCCCAGCTCCGCCGGGAGGAGGGCGGGTGAGTCGAGCAACGCCGAGTACCCCCACGGGCCGGACAGCTCGACCATCAGCCACCGCAAACCTCGTGACCCCGACCCCTCCAGGGGATCGCCGCGGCGCAGCGACGAGTCACTGCACGGCTCCCAGTCCGCAGGCCTGCTCACAGAGCCACCACCACACCCTCGCGGAGCAACCGGCGCAGCACCACCACGCCGTCCGCGGCGTCCAGCCCCGGGAGCGCGCCGGCGCTGACCGGGTCGCCGTCGATCATCTCCCGCAGCGCGGGCTCGCACTCCGCCGGGAAGGTGATCGACTTGTCTGGCAGGCGCAGAACGACCTTGTCGGCAACATCAGCCGGGCCGATCGAACCGTGTAGGCCGTCGCGCCACCTCACCGGAGTGTCGGCGTCGAGCGCGGCGACGGCATCGAGGGTGGCCAACGGGCGGATGGCCGCGGGCCGCGTGAGTTCCAGGTACCGGGCGGCGAGCGCCCGGCCGGTCCGCGCCGCGATCGCGTCCGGCTCCTCGGAGGCCGATCGGGCGATCGCCGCGAGCACCTCCCGCACGTGGCCCTCGGTCCGGGCCGCGTTCACAGGGGCGAGGCCGAGCGGCAACGACGCGCGCAGCTCCTCGTCTGAGACCAGGCCGTCGAGCACCGCCCTGGCGACGTCGACCCCGGTGAGGGGAGCCACGCCCACCGTCAGATGGATCGACGTCTCGCCCAGCGCCTCCGCCGAGTGGATCCAGCCACGCGGTAGGTACAGGCAGTCCCCGGGCTCGAGGACCTCGTCGATGACCGGCTCGTCTGCGGCCCGCGCCGAGATCGCCTCGCGATGATCCGTCCACGGCTGGTCAGGCAGCGGATGGTGGTGGACGGGCTCGTGCACCCGCCACCGCTTGGCGCCCGACACCTGGAGCACGAACACGTCGTGCACGTCGTAGTGCGGGTCGAAACCCCGATTGGCCGGCGGGGTGATGTACGCGTTGGTCTGCACGGGATGGCCGACGTCCGCGTTCATGCCCCGGACGAATTCGATGATCGGCGGCCAGAACCGGTGCAGGCCCTGCAGCACGATCGTCGCCCCGGCCGCGAACTGCGTGAGCATCCCGTCCGGGTCTATCTGATCGGCGATCTGCGCACCGAAGCCGGCGGCGCGGGTGAAGCACGCCCGGTCCACGAGCGAGCCCTCCCGCGCCATCCGGACGAACGGCGTGCGCACACCCCGCTCGGCGATGATCTCGTCGACCATCGCCGGCGACAGCAGATCCGAGAAGTCGCGCGGCAGCTGTGCCGAGCGGGTCAGCAGCGGGCGCCGACCCCAGACCTCGTCCGCGAACTCATCGCGCCCGCAGCCGATGCACCGCTCCAGCACCAGGGATCACTGCGTACCGTCGGCGCCGCCATCAGCACCGTCCGGATTCGACCCGCCGTCAGCGGGCCCTTCGCCGGCATCGGCAGCCCCGTCGGCCCCGCCGTCGTGACCCTCCGGGTTCGAGCCACCGTCGGCCAGGCCCTCGCCCTCGCCCTTGGTGTGGTGCGCAGACCCGTCCGCGCCGCCGTCGTGACCGCCCGGGTTGGAGCCGCCGTCGGCGACCCCTTCGCCCTGGGCAGCGGAGGTGATCATGTCGTCGTCGTTGATGGCCATCTGCGTTCCTCTCGTCAGTGCAGGCCGATGACCTGCACGATCGTGTGGTGTCGCCATCTGCCCGACTGTGGTCCCGGACACAATGGCCGTTCCGGTTCCCACTATGGCACCGGCCGGACCTCGGCACGACCGGACGCAACGGGCCCGCAGCAACCGATTCCGCGGGCCTCAGCCGGTTCCCATGCATCGGCCGACGGGGGTTCTCACGGCGCACGACACGCAAACTGCCGTCAGCCTGTGCGACCCAGGTCGGACCGGCGTAACGTCGGTCTCGCGGAACCACCGCACGCATCAGCGTGAACGAGAGGAGCTGCAATCACCTTGACCGACATCACCGAGGTAACCGTTTTCGGAACCGGCGTACTCGGATCCCAGATCATCATGCAGGCCGCCTACCACGGCAAGACCGTGACCGGCTACGACATCTCGGACGAACTGCTCGCCGAACTGCCCGAGCGATGGGAGTGGATGCGCGGCTACTACCGGCGTGACCTCCCCGACTTCGACGAGGCCCGTTTCGACGCCGCCATCAAATCCATCAAGACGACCACGGACATCGCCGAGGCGGTCGCCAACGCCGACCTGGTGATCGAGTCGATCCCGGAGAAGCTCGACCTGAAGAAGCAGGTCTGGGCGCAGATCGGAGCCCACGCGCCGGAGAAGACCATCTTCACCACCAACACCTCGACGCTGCGGCCCAGCGACTTCGCCGCCGACACCAGCCGCCCCGAGAAGTTCCTGGCACTTCACTTCGCCAACCTCGTGTGGCGCTACAACACCGGCGAGGTCATGGTCACGCCGCAGACCGACAAGAAGTACTTCGACGCGGTCCTCGAGTTCGCCGGCGAGATCGGCCTCGTCGCCGTGCCCATCCACAAGGAGACGCCCGGTTACCTCCTGAACAGCCTTCTCGTCCCGTGGCTCAACGCCGGCGCCGCCCTCTACGTCAACGGCGTCGCCAATCCCGCCGACATCGACAACGTCTGGCGCACCGCCACCAACTCGCCGCACGGCCCGTTCCAGGTGTTCGACACGGTCGGCTTCAATGTGGCCGCCAACATCTCCCGCGCATCCGGCGACCCCACCAGGATCAAGTTCGCCGACATGCTCCAGGAGGGAATCGACGCCGGAAAGGCAGGACTCGGCGACGGTCAGGGCTTCTATCGTTACGACTCCGATGGCAACATCATCGAGCCCGTGGAGGACTGGAACCTCAACTGAGCGACGGGCCGAGGCGGTGCCGCCCACTCGGCCCTCGGCGCGACGAAAGCCGCCGCCCGGCGCGAACACCGGGCGGCGGCTCCGTCGTTGCAGCCGCGGACCTCGTCGTCGTCGTACTCCCGACGGCGTACCCCGCGACCGCCTACCTGACCGGCAGGCGCGCTACTTGACCAGCAGCTGCGTTACTTGACCAGCAGCTCCGCGATCTGGATGGTGTTGAGCGCCGCGCCCTTGCGCAGGTTGTCGCCCGCCACCATGAGGTTGAGGCCCTTGTTGCCCTCGATCGATTGATCCTGGCGGATGCGGCCCACCAGCGACTCGTCGATGCCCGCGGCCTCGAGCGGCGTCGGCACGTCGACGACCTTGACGCCCGGCGCCTTGGCCAGCAGCTCGCGCGCCTGGTCCGGGGTGATGTCCTTCTCGAACTCGGCGTTGATGCTCAACGTGTGGCCGGTGAACACGGGCACGCGCACGCAGGTGCCGGCCACGCGCAGCTCCGGCAGGCCGAGGATCTTGCGCGACTCGTTGCGCAGCTTCTGCTCCTCGTCCGTCTCCTCCGAACCGTCGTCGACCAGCGCACCCGCCATCGGCAGCACGTTGAACGCGATCGGCGCGACGTACGGCCCGGTCTCGTCGACCTTGAGCGCCGAACCGTCATGCACCAGCTCGTGACCCGCGCCGACGTTGCCGGTGATCTGGTCGTTGAGCGTGTCCACGCCCGCCAGTCCGGACCCGGAGACCGCCTGGTAAGTCGACACGACCAGGCGCTTGAGGCCGGCCGCGTCGTGCAGCGCCTTGAGGACCGGCATCGCGGCCATCGTGGTGCAGTTGGGATTGGCGATGATGCCCTTGGGCGGGTTCTTCGCCGCGTCCGGGTTCACCTCGGAGACGACGAGGGGGACGTCGGGGTCCTTGCGCCACGCGCTGGAGTTGTCGACGACGACAGCGCCCGCCGCCGCGAATCTCGGCGCCTGCTCCTTGGACATGGTGCCGCCCGCGGAGAACAGGGCGATGTCGATGCCCTCGAGCTCCTCGTCCGTGGTGGCGGCGGTGTCCTCCACGACGATGTCCTCGCCACGGAACGGCAGCGTGGTCCCGGCCGAGCGGGCGGAGGCGAAGAAACGGACCTTGTCCGCCGGGAAGTCCCGCTCCTCGAGCAGGGCACGCATGACGCGCCCCACCTGGCCCGTGGCTCCGACTACGGCGACAGTGGTCATCTGTGAGGTCAACTCCTGGAAATCTTGGCGACCCGGCCCGCCGCGGACGGGTTCTCCGCCCTGCGCTCGACCGACCGGTGTGACGGCCCAGTCTACCGAGGCCCGCGACGATAGACAGCGGCCCGCGTCACACCCCG
>NZ_JAALDU010000097.1 GCF_014145015.1 Dietzia sp. E1
GGCGGCGCCTCCGCGGCCGCGGCCGAGCTCGCCCCGGAGTACGCGCCCGAGCTGGACCTGCGCGGCGCCTACGCCTCCGCCCCGCCGGCCGACCTGCTCGCCGTGCTCCGCCACATCGACGGCAGCACCCTCACCGGCGCCATCGGCTACTCCATCAACGGCATGCTCCTGCGCTACCCCTCGCTGGCCGGGGTCATCGAGCGCAACATCAACGACGCCGGGCGGGCCGCCCTGGCCGACACCGCGAAGCTGTGCACCCTCGACCTGCGCACCCGGTACGGCGGTCACACCACCGCCGAGTGGACCCGCAGCGGCGAGCGTCTGGGGGACGTCATCGTCTCCGAGCCGGACGCCCTCGCGGTCCTCGACCACCAGCGCATCGGTGCCCGACGGCCCCACGTTCCCGTGCTGCTCGCGGGCGGGATCCACGACGACATCATCCCGCTCGGCCAGGTCGAGCAACTCGGCCGCGACTGGTGCGGCCAGGGCGTCGACGTGCAGTTCCACCACGAGACCACCCCGCCGGTGCGCGGCGTCACCCACGCCGCGGCCGCCGTGACCAACTTCCCGCTGGCCGTGCAGTTCGTCCACGACCGCCTCGCCGGCGTGCCCCCGCGCAACGACTGCGGGCGCCTCTAGCCCTGCCCCGAAATCGGCGACTCCGCCGCCGGATCGGCAGCCCCTGTGGGGGTCGCGGACACAGCGGCGGAGTCGCCGATTTCGGGGGTCAGACGTCCAGGAACCTCACGTCACGAGCGTTGCGGGTGATGAAGTTGCGGCGCGCGTCCACGTCCTCACCCATGAGGATCGAGAAAAGCTCGTCGGCCGCCGCGGCGTCCTCGAGGGTGACCTGCCGGAGGGTGCGGACCGACGGGTCCATCGTGGTCTCCCACAGCTCCTTCGGGTTCATCTCGCCGAGGCCCTTGTAGCGCTGGATCCCGTCGTCGACGTTGATCTTGCGCTTGTTCTCCAGGCCGATCTTGAGGAGCTCGTCGCGCTCGCGGTCCGAGTACGCGAAGTCCGGCTCGCCCTTGCTCCACTTGAGCTTGTACAGCGGCGGCTGCGCGAGGTAGACGTACCCGTTCTCCACGAGCGGCTTCATGAAGCGGAAGATGAGCGTGAGCAGCAGCGTCGCGATGTGCTGGCCGTCGACGTCGGCGTCGGCCATCAGCACGATCTTGTGGTACCGCAGCTTGTCGATGTCGAATTCCTCGTGGATGCCGGTGCCCAGCGCCGTGATGATGGCCTGGACCTCGGCGTTCTTGAGGACCTTGTCGATCCGCGACTTCTCGACGTTGATGATCTTCCCGCGCAGCGGCAGGATCGCCTGGAACATCGAGTCGCGACCGGACTTGGCCGAACCACCGGCCGAGTCACCCTCCACGATGTAGAGCTCGGACTTCGACGGGTCCTTGGACCGGCAGTCCGCGAGCTTGCCGGGCAGGCCGCCGATGTCGGTCGCCGACTTCCGGCGCACCATCTCGCGGGCCTTGCGAGCGGCGACGCGGGCCTGGCTGGAGGCGATGGCCTTGTTGACGATCACCTTGGCCTCGGCGGGATTGGCCTCGAACCAGTGACCGACGTGCTCGGCCACCTGCCGCTGGACGAAACCCTTGACCTCGGTGTTGCCGAGCTTGGTCTTGGTCTGCCCCTCGAACTGCGGGTCCGCGATCTTGGCGGAGATGACGGCCGCGAGGCCCTCGCGGATGTCGTCACCCGTGAGGTTGGGGTCCTTCTCCTTGATGAGCTTCTTATCCCGGGCGTACTTGTTGACCAGCGAGGTCAACGCCGCACGGAAGCCCTCCTCGTGGGTGCCGCCCTCGTGGGTGTTGATCGTGTTGGCGAAGGTGTGGACGGACTCCGAGTACCCGGAGTTCCACTGCATGGCGACCTCGACCTCGTGGCCGGTGCCCTTGCCATCGAAGTACAGGATCGTCGGGTGGATCGCGGTCTTGGACTTGTTGATCGCCTGGACATAGTCCTTGAGACCGTCCGGGTAGTGGAAGGTCCGCTTGCGCTCGCGGATCTTCTCGGGCGCGGCCGCCGCCTCGCCGCCCTCGCCGGCGCCCTCGACGAAGACCTGCTCGGCGTCCACGGCGCTGGCCAGGTCCGAGCCCTCGTCCGAGCCCGGCGCGGAGTCCGGTCCGACGCCCTCGCTGTCCGCGATCGCGTCGAGCTCCGCCGCCTTCTCGGCGCGCGGCCGGCGATCCGTCAGCGTGATGGTCAGTCCCTTGTTGAGGAACGCCATCTCCTGCAGTCGGCGGGCCACGATGTCAAAGTCGTACTCGGTGGTCTCGAAGATCGAGGGGTCCGCCCAGAACCGGACCTTGGTCCCGGTGCCCTCGGCGGGCCCGGCGTCGACCAGCTCCGCCGGCACGGCCATGTCGAAGTCCTGCTTCCACAGGCGGCCGTCGCGCTTGATCTGGACCTCGACGCGGGTCGACAGCGCGTTGACCACCGAGATGCCCACGCCGTGGAGACCACCGGAGACCGCGTAGGAATCCGAGTCGAACTTGCCGCCCGCGTGGAGCTGGGTCATGACCACCTGCACGGTGGGCATGCCCGACTCGTGCATCTCCACCGGGATGCCTCGGCCGTCGTCGATGACCTCGACGCCGCCGTCCTCGAGCAGAGTGACCTTGACGCCGGTCGCGTGCCCCGCCATCGCCTCGTCGACGGAGTTGTCGACGACCTCCCAGATCAGGTGGTGCAGACCCCGCGGTCCGGTGGAGCCGATGTACATACCCGGCCGCATCCGGACGGCCTCGAGCCCCTCGAGGACCGTGATCGATGAAGCGCCGTATTCCTTGGCTCCACCGTTGTCGGCCGTGCTCCTGGCGTCCGCCACGTGCGATCTCCTCGCGTCTCGGGGGTCTGGGACCGGCCCAGTCTACCTGCGGGAACCGCCGCGCGGGCCGCGGGCACGCCCGGCCCTCACCCGTAGGTGTCCCGCGGGCCCCGACCCGACACGTGGAGGGGGCCCTTCCGCCAACTCGGTTTCTCCGGCCCCTCCACCTTGAGCCGACGGACGTGACCCGGTCCCATGGCGGCGGCGATCTTGCGGAGGATGTCCGCGGACATCAACCGCAGCTGCGTGGCCCACGCGGTACTCGAGGCCCGCACGTGGAGGATCCCCTCCTCCAGACGCTCCGGCGTCGCGTGGCTCGAGACGTCCTCGCCGACGATCCGTCCCCACTCGGCGAACAGCCGGCCGGTGGCGACCTTGTCGTCCCATCCGCGCTTCTTGGCGACCTGGCCGACGAGCCGCCCGAGCGGCTGAGGATCCCACGGGTCGGCGCCGGCGCCCGTCCACCCGCGCTTGCGCAGCCGACGTCCCGCGCCGACCGGGCCGGTCCGTCCGCGACCGACCTGTTTGCCTTCCGCACGGGCCTTCGCCCTGGCCTCCTCGAGCGCCTTCTTGGCGATGTCATAACCACGTTGTGGCTGTTCAGACGGTGTTATTCCGTCCGCGCCGGTCCCGCCCGTCATGTCGGGTCCCCACTTTCCGTATCGGTGTTCTCGTCGTCGTCACCCTCGTCGTCCCGGGGTCGTGACAGTGTCATCGCGGAGTGACGGTCCCGCCGCTCGCCCGTCATCACGACGTCATGACGCACGCCCCGCAGTCCGGCTGGGACGTCCTCCCCGACCGCCGCGGTGATGAGGACCTGCTCGACCCCGGCCGCGACATCGGCGAGCGCGGCGCGGCGGTGGCGGTCGAGTTCGGCGAACACGTCGTCGAGGAGGAGCACCGGCTCGGCACCGTCGGCGCGGAACAGTTCGAGGGAGCCGAGGCGCAACGCGAGCGCGAACGACCACGTCTCCCCGTGGCTGGCGAAGCCCTTCGCCGGCTCGTCGCCGAGGGACAGGAGGAGGTCGTCCCGGTGCGGCCCGACGAGTGACATGCCGCGGTCGATCTCGTCGCGTCGCCGTCGACCGAGCTCCGCGAGGAGCACCGCCTCGACGAGTTCGGGATCGGTCAGCTCGGACTCGTCGGGGGTGTCGGCGACGCGGAACCGGTAGGCGAGATCGGCCGGGCGGGACTCGGGTGCCAGCCCGCGATAGGCGTCGACGACGAGGGGTCGCAGCTGCCGGAGGAGGTCGATCCGCCCGGCCACCAGTCGGGCCCCGAGTTCGGCCAGCCGGCCGTCCCACACGTCGAGGGTGTCCAGCACGGCGGCGGATTCCTCCGGCCGGCCGCGCCGCATCGCACCGGACGCGGACTTGAGCAGCGCGGTGCGCTGGCGCAACACGGACGAGTACTCGGCGAGGTCGCCACCGAGCGAGGGTCGGCGTTGGACCATGAGCTCGTCGAGCAGCCGACGCCGCTCGGCTGGTTCGCCGCGCACGAGGGCGAGGTCCTCGGGCGCGAAGAGGACGGACTGGACGACCCCGAGGATGTCGGAGAGTCGGCGGCACGGTGAGGTGTTGAGTCTCGCGCGGTTGGCCTTGCCGGAGTTGAGGGCGAGTTCCACGGTGAGTTCCCGCCCGGCGTTGTGGGCGAGTGCGCCGACCAGCGCGGTCCCGGCACCGGTCCGGATCATCGGTGCGTCACCCGCGACGCGATGGGACCGGAGGCTGGCCAGGACGCCGATCGCCTCGAGGACGTTGGTCTTCCCGTGGCCGTTGCGGCCCACCAGGGTGGTGACCCCCGGCTCGAGGTCCAGTTCGAGCAGCGGCCAGGACCGGAAGTCCAGGAGCCTGAGGTGACGCAGGTGCATACCGGATCGGTCCCGGGTCGCGGACTCAGCCCGGCAGGCGCACGGGCATGAGCAGGTAGGTGTGGTCCGACTCGACGGGCGCGATGGCGCCGTCGGCGCCCGGCTCGGGGAGGGTCTCGGGTGCGGGTCGCAGGACGGCGGGGCGGCTGGGCTGCGTGAACCCGAACGCGACGCGGGCCGAGTGGATGCTGCCCAGGCCGTCGAGCAGGTAGCCGGGGTTGAAGGCGATGGTCAGCGGCTCGCCGACGAAGTCCACGGGGAGCGACTCGTTGGCCTGCGCGGCGTCGTCACCGCCGGCCGAGAGCGCGAGCTCACCCTCACTGAACGCCATGCGGACCTGGACGCCGCGGTCGGCGACGAGCGCGACACGCTTGATCGCCTGCACGAGCGCGTCGACCTCGACGACCGCGACGGACGTGTGCTGGGGCGGCAGCAGCTGCCGGACCTTGGGGAACTCCGCGTCGAGCAGGCGGGTGGTGGTGCGCTGACCGGAGACCAGCACACCGAGGATGCCCTCGGCCCCGACGTTGGAGCCCGCTCCGAGGCTGAGGTCGACGCGACCACCGTGCCCGGCGGAGCGGGTGACCTCGGACAACGCCTTGGCCGGGATGAGCACCTCGACGGTGACGTCCTCGCGAGCCGGCTCCCAGTCGAACTCGCGGATGGCCAGGCGGAACCGGTCGGTCGCGATGAGCGTGACCCGGGTGCCCTCGATCTCCATCCGGATGCCGGTGAGCATCGGGAGGGTGTCGTCCTTGCCGGCCGCGACGACGACTTGGCCCACGGCCTCCGAGAACGCGTCGACCTCCGCGGAGCCGGTGACCTCCGGCATGGCCGGCAGCTGCGGGTAGTCCTCGACCGGCATGGTCGGGAGGGTGAACTTCGCGGAGCCGCAGGTGATGTACATCTTCTGCGCGGTGACCACCACCTCGACCGGGCGGTCGGGCAGGGCGCGGGCGATGTCGGCCAACAGCCGACCGGACACCAGCGTGCTGCCGGGCTCGGAGACCTCCGCGGGTACCGAGACCTGGGCCGACGTCTCGTAGTCGAACCCCGAGATCGTCAGACCCGAGTCCGCCTCGAGCAGGACGCCGCCGAGGATCGGCACCGACGGCCGCGAGGGCAGCGTGCGGGCGACCCAGGCCACGGAATCCGCGAAGTCCTCGCGGGTGACGCGGAACGTCGGATCCGTGATCTCCATCGATGACCTCTTTCAGGCGGGGCGGATACCGGCTGCGGTATCTGGACGAGTGGTCTGTTTCGGGGGTCGTGCCGAACGTGCCCGCCGCGGTCGGCGGAACGTCTCCATGAGGGTAACCGCTCGCACCGACAGTGGGCACACGGAGTCCTGGAACCCGGTCAAGCAGGCTCGCCGTTCCACATCCCTACTTCTTACAAGAACTCTCAAGAGAGATAAGAGGTAGTAGTAGGTCCTGTGAAATTGTGAGCCGAGACCTGTAATCACAGGTCTTCGCCGATTTCGTCGTGTGAACGCCGCTGTCGATTCTTGTGATTTGGTTGAGCGGCCCGGTGGAATCACAAGACTGCGTCCACTCTCTGTCCACCGTCGGTCCACAAGATCCCACAGCTTTGTCCACAGCTGTGAACGATGTGACCAAGGGGGTCGCGTGGGTCTCGGTTGTGTCGCGACGCGGTCGCAGGCGCCGTGACTCGACGGTCGCGGACGCCACGACATGACGGTCGCGGAGGGATGACAGGGGGCCAGGGGACGCGAGAACCCGCGCGCACGACGAATCAGCGCGTATGGCGGGAAGGGGGACGCTACGACGGGCCCTCAGAGCGAGCGGGAGCGCTCCTTGATCCGGGCGGTGAGCTCCTGGATCTGGTCGTAGGTACGCCGGTCGTCCTTGATCTCCTTGAGGATCTTGCGCTGGGCGTACATGACCGTGGTGTGGTCCTTGCCGCCGAAGGTGACGCCGATCTTGGGAAGGGAGAGGTCGGTGAGCTCGCGGCAGAGGTACATGGCGATCTGCCGCGCCCGGGAGAGCGACCGCGTCTTGGACGTGCCGCACAGTTCGTCGATGCTCGTCGAGAAGAACTCCGCGGTCACCGCCATGATGGTCGCCGCGGAGATCTGCAACGAGTCGTCGTCGGACACCACGTCGCGCAGAACGATCTCGGCGAGCGGCACGTCGATCTCGTGCCCGTTGAGCGACGCGAACGCCACCACACGGATGAGCGCGCCCTCGAGTTCGCGGATGTTGCGCTGGACGCGGGTGGCGATGAGCTCGAGGACGTCCCGGGGGACGACGTAGTTCTCGGACTTCGCCTTCTTGTCCAGGATCGCGATGCGTGTCTCGAGCTCGGGCGGCTGGATGTCGGTGATCAGCCCCCACTCGAACCGCGTACGTAGTCGGTCCTCGAGGGGCTGCAGCTGCTTGGGCGGCCGGTCGGAGGAGATCACGATCTGCTTCTGCGCGTTGTGGATCGTGTTGAAGGTGTGGAAGAACTCCTCCTGGACCTGCTCCTTGCCGATCAGGAACTGGATGTCGTCCACCAGCAGGATGTCCGCCTCGCGGTACCGCTTCTTGAACATGTTCTGGCGCCCGTCGCGGACGGAGTTGATGAAGTCGTTGGTGAACTCCTCGGTCGAGACGTACTTGACCTTCTGTTCGGAGTACATGCGCAACGAATAGTGCCCGATGGCGTGGAGCAGGTGGGTCTTGCCGAGTCCGGATTCTCCCCAGATGAACAGGGGGTTGTACGCACGGGCGGGCGCCTCGGCCACGGCGAGTGCGGCGGCCCTGGCGAACCTGTTGGAGTTGCCCTGGACGAACGCGCTGAAGGTGTAGCGCTCGTTGAGGCCGGGGGCCGTCGCAGCGGACAGCGCCTCGTCGCGGTCGCTGCCGTGGAGGAGTCGCTCGGCGGCGATCTGTTCCTCGGTCATCCGCCGGGGCCGTGTGGTGGCCGGCGGGTGCTCCTCCTCGGCGTCCGGGCGATGGATCTCGTCGGCGTCGATGACCTGGTCGTCCTGGTCGTCGGTGGGCGGTTGCCCGCCGGCCAGGGAGGTGTCGACCTTGACGGCGAGGTCGACGGGCTCGCCGAGCTGCGCGCTGAGGGCGCGGGTGATGGGTCCGCGCAGGACCGATTCGATGTTGTCGCGGGCGAAGGCGGACGGCGCGGCGAGCATCGCGAAGCCGTTGACCACGGCGATCGGCTGGACGAGCCGGAGCCACGCCTGTTGCTGGCGGGACAGCGCCGGGTTGTCGTCGCTGGCCAGTTGGGGATCGGTGAGCCTGTCGAGGACGGCACTCCACACGTGTTCGAGCTCAGGAGACACGGTGGGCGGTCTCCTCTCGTCAGCGTGTCGGGCGATCCCGGCGGGCCGGGGGGCCGGCCAGGCCGGACACCACACTCTATCCACAGGCTCCGACCCAGGTCCACTGAGGTATCCACATGGTTGTCCACAGCTGTGAGAAGACAGACTTCTCCCGTGGACGGTTCGCAGGTGAAGGATCAGCGGCGAGGGGTCGGAGGTACTGGTTCGGATCTGAGGTTATGTACAGCCCGGTGGGCGTGTTGGTGAAAGACCGTAACAACACGTCCCAGCCAGGGGCAACCCTCAAGAGCGACTGGAGCCCGGAAGTCAAGCATCGCGGCCGTGGGCGTGTCGAGATGGCCTGCGAAGTGGTGACGGGGGGACGAATGGGATTACACGGTTTGGTGGCCGGCGCGTCGTGCGCGTAATCTTGAACAGTCTGTCGTGCGCCCGCGGGCGTACGGCGCGTCGTGGTGCCGCCGACCCCGGTGATTCGACGACGTCTCGTACTCGAACAGGCGCCGGTCACGGCGCCGACTTCACGTGAGGAGCCAACCATGGCCAAGGGCAAGCGGACTTTCCAGCCGAACAACCGTCGTCGTGCCAAGGTGCACGGCTTCCGTCTCCGGATGCGCACGCGCGCCGGCCGTGGCATCGTCGGCGCCCGTCGTCGCAAGGGCCGCGCCTCGCTGACGGCCTGATCCCGGCCGGGGTGGCGCGTGCTTCCCAGGTCGCACCGGCTCCACCGTTCCGCTGATTTCGCGACGGTGGTGCGCAGGGGTGCCAGGAAGGGCCGCCGCACCATGGTCGTACACGCCCACGTGGACTCCTCGGATGTCCGCGTGGGCGGTCCGCGTTTCGGGCTCGTCGTGAGCAAAGCCGTCGGGGACTCGGTGACACGCCACCGGGTCAGCCGGCGGCTTCGTCATATCGCCGCCGAGGTGCTGGCGGACGTCGACCCGGACCTCATGGTCGTCGTGCGCGCGAACCCGGCGTCGGCGACGGCGCCTCACGCGGATCTGGTGCGGGACATGAGAACCGGGTTGGCCGCGGCGGCGGCACGGGCTCGGGGGTCCTCGTGACCCGGGGGCGTCCGGGACTCGTGGCCCGGGTCCTGTTGTGGATGCTGGACTTCTATCAGAAGGGCATCTCGCCGCTCACCCCGCCGAGTTGCCGCTTCGAGCCGACCTGCAGCGCATACGCCGTCGAGGCCGTGCGTGTCCACGGCGCCTGGTACGGCACCTGGCTCTCGGTGTGGCGCCTGCTGCGTTGCGGCCCGTGGACGCCCGGCGGGTGGGACCCGGTCCCGGAGCCACGCGCGCCCGATCCTCCGGACGGGCATGACGCGCACGACCACAATTCACGAACGTAGCTAGGACTCACACACCCATGTCGTTCATCACCAACCCGCTGGTCTATTACCCGATCTCCGGGATCCTCTGGTTCTGGCACAAGATCTTCGCCTTCCTCGGGGGGCTACTCCCCTGGGTCGAGGCGCCGGACTCCAACGGCGTCATCTGGGCGCTGTCGGTGATCTTCCTCGTCGTCACGCTGCGCGCGTTGCTGTTCTGGCCGGCGGCCAAGCAGATCCGCTTCTCCCGCAAGATGCAGGAGCTGCAGCCCAAGATGAAGGAGCTGCAGAAGCGGTACAAGAACGACCGCGAGAAGCTCGCCGTCGAGACGCGCAAGCTGCAGAAGCAGGAGGGCTTCAACCCACTGCTGGGCTGTCTGCCCATGCTCATCCAGATCCCTGTGTTCCTGGGTCTGTTCCACGTGCTGCGCTCGTTCAACCGGATGGGTGAGCAGTTCGGCGCGCTGGGGATGACGGCCGAGGAGACGCGCAACACGGGAAACTACGTGTTCAACGCGGACGAGGTCCAGAGCTTCCTCGACGCCCGCCTGTTCGGCGCCCCGCTGTCGTCGTTCATCTCCCAGCCGGTCGAGCAGTTCCAGGCCTTCGTCGAACCGGGTGCCGCGCTGGACTTCGCCCGCTGGAACATCATCCTGGTCGCCGTCCCGCTGATGATCATCTCGGCGGTCACGACCCACTTCAACGCCCGCGTGTCGCTGTCGCGCCAGTCGCCGGAGGCGGCGGCGAATCCGCAGGCGAAGATCATGAACCAGCTGATGCTGTGGGCGTTCCCCATCGGCATCCTGGTGACCGGTGCGTTCTGGCCGATGGCGATCCTCGTCTACATGGTCACCAACAACCTGTGGACCCTGGGCCAGCAGTACTTCCTGTACGAGCGGATGGCCAAGGAGGACGACGCCGCCGCGCTGGCGCGCAGTGAGGAGCAGAAGGCCCTCGCCCCGCGCGTCGGGGTGAAGCCGGTCAACCCCAAGAAGGGCCGTGGGAGCGGGTCGGCCGCCGCGTCGGGTACGGCCGTGGCCACCGCGCCCACCGTGGGTGCGGATGAGGTGAAGGGGGACGACGACGAGGTGGTCCCGCCGAAGGCCGCTCCCGCCTCCCCCTCCCCGAGCGGGCCCCGCCCGGGGCAGCGCCCACAGGCGCCGGGCGGACAGCGGAGTAGGCCGGCTCAGAAGGCCTCCGGATCGCGGCCCAAGAACAAGAAGAAGAAAAAGAAGCGGTGACCCGGTAGGGCACGCAACTGGACGAGGTCCCCGATGCTCCGGCGTCGGGGACCTTGTCCCATACTTGGGGTAGATACTCGTCGGCTCATGTGGGTACGGCGATCGGCGGTCACGATGGAGGCGGGTCCATGTCCAAGAGGAGCATCGAGGTGTCCGAGGAACGATTGGTCGAGGAGGGCGAGGTGGCCGGCGACTATCTCGAGCAGTTCCTCGACATCCTGGACTTCGACGGGGACATCGACCTCGATGTCGAGGGCGATCGCGCGGTCGTGAGCATCGTCGGTGGCGACGATCTCGACACCCTCGTGGGTCCGGACGGCGCGGTGCTCGATGCGATCCAGGAGTTGACCCGTCTCGCCGTCCAGCAGGAGTTGGGTGACCGGAGTCGGCTGATGCTCGACATCGCCGGGTGGCGCGAGGCAAAGCGGGAGGCGTTGACCGATGCCGGTCGTGTCGCCGCCCAGCGGGTGCTCGAGTCCGGGGAGTCGGAGGAACTGGAGCCGATGACCCCGTTCGAGCGGAAGGTCATCCACGACGCGATCGCGGAGATCGACGGTGTCACGTCGGACTCGACCGGCGTCGAGCCGAACCGCCGGGTGGTCGTCCTGCCGGAGTGAGGCCATGAGGACGCGGGCAGGGGTGCGAGTCGAGCGGCTCGCACCCCTGTCGCGTGTCCGGGGAGAATGACAACAATGTAGTTCGATGTTTCACGTGAAACCGGGCGGGGGCCCGATGGAGGTAGCTCAAAGCCATGACCGACGACACCGCTGACGAAACGACACGTGACGGCGGCGATACCGCGTCCCTCGATGTGCCGGCCGGCGCCGCAGACGTGTTCGGCGAGCGCCTCCCGCTGGCGATCCGCTACGTCGAGTTTCTCGGTTCCGCGGGACTGGAGCGGGGTCTGATGGGGCCACGCGAGCGACCTCGTCTGTGGGACCGGCACGTCCTCAACTCCGCAGCGGCAGCGTCTGCGCTCGAGGACGGGGAGGCCGTCGTGGACATCGGCAGCGGCGCCGGCCTCCCGGGGATACCGCTGGCCCTCGCCCGCCCGGATCTCCGCGTCACGCTCGTGGAACCCCTGCTGCGTCGTGTCACGTTCCTCGAGGAGATCATCGACGAGCTCGGGATCGACGTGCGGGTGGTTCGGGGCCGCGCGGAGGAGAGGCACATCATCGCGACGGCGGGGGACGCCGACGTCGTCGCGTCCCGCGCGGTGGCGCCCCTGGCCAAGCTCGCGGGGTGGTCCGCTCCCCTGCTCCGTGTCGGCGGCCGCATGGTCGCGCTGAAGGGTGAGTCCGCGGCAGACGAGGTCGAACGGGATCGTGGGGCACTCGCCAAGCTCGGTTTCGAGGGGCTTCGCGTCGAGACCGTGGCCGCCCCCGATGCCGAGCCGACGAGGCTGGTGATCGGCAGCCTGGCGACTAGGATGGGACATCGTGGCTCGCGATCTCGCGGGGGAGGACGACGCGGTCGGTGAACGGCCCGGGCATCCGGCCCGGGATCGTGTCGGTTTCACGTGAAACACTGACTCCACGGGCAGCAGATGCTGCACCGCCGGTGTCCATGATGGAAGTCGAAAGGTGACGGATGTCCGACGACGAGACCCCGATATTCGCGGCTGCGAGGCAGGCGAACGAGGTGCTCCACGGGGATGCCCCCGCGCTCCCCCGGCCCGAGACGCCGCGCATCATCACGATCGCCAACCAGAAGGGCGGCGTCGGGAAAACGACGTCCACCGTGAATCTCGCCGCAGCACTGGCTCTCGGCGGACTTGGGGTCCTCGTCATCGACATGGACCCTCAGGGGAATGCGAGCACGGCTCTCGGTGTGGACCACCGCGAGGGGACGCCGTCGAGCTACGAGCTGCTGATGTGGGAGGCCTCGATCGAGGACCTCATGCAGAAGAGCCCGCACGCCGAGCGGTTGTACTGCATCCCTGCGACCATTGATCTCGCCGGGTCGGAGATCGAACTCGTCGGCCTGCCTCACAGGGAGCGGCGGCTGGCCGAGGTCCTCCATCCGGATGATCTCCAACTGCTCGGGATCGACTACGTCTTCCTCGACTGCCCGCCTTCTCTGGGCCTGCTCACCGTCAACGCGATGGTGGCGGCGAGCGAGGTGCTCATCCCCATTCAGTGCGAGTACTACGCCCTCGAGGGCGTGGGGCAACTGCTGCGCAACGTCGAGTTGATCCAGCAGCACCTCAACACCGAACTCGAGATCTCGACGATCATGCTCACGATGTACGACGGCCGGACGAAGCTGGCCGAGCAGGTCGCTGGCGAGGTACGCAGCCACTTCGGCGATACGGTGCTGCGGACGGTCATTCCTCGGAGCGTGAAGGTGTCGGAGGCCCCGGGCTTCGGCATGACCATCCTCCAGTACGACGCGGGATCACGAGGTGCCCTGGCGTACCTCGACGCCGCCCGCGAGCTCAACGGCCGGGGCGGCGCCAGCAGTGGCCCGAGCGGTCGGGGGGCCAACGGGCCCGGTGGCGGTACGACGGCAGACGAGTTGGTGGGCACCCCCGCCCCCGGCACTAGCGCGGACGAGACGCGTCCGGAGGAGAGTCGATGAGTCAGCAACGCAAGGGTGGGCTCGGACGCGGCCTGGCGGCCCTCATCCCGACCGGACCCGACGACGGCCCACGGCTCGGTAGCGACGCGGCCGACGTGATCCTGGGCCCCCGCGCCGGCGGCCCGCGCACCTCTCCCCCGCGCCCCCGTCGGGCGTCGGTGGATACCGCGGCGCCGGCAGAGGCCCCGGGCGTCGGCGGGGCGCCTGCCGGTGCGGGCCGTGACGGGTCGTCGGCGTCCGCAGGAGCGGGTCGCGGGCGGGGCGCTGTTTCACGTGAAACGCCCCCCGCCGATGGAAGCGACCGCCCGGACGACGTTTCACGTGAAACCGCGGACCTGGTCGATCCGGGCGCGGTGTATCGGGAGATCTCGCCGAGCGACATCGACCCCAACCCCAAGCAGCCGCGGACCTACTTCGACGAGGAGGCGCTCGCCGAGCTCGCGCACTCCGTGAAGGAGTTCGGTCTGCTGCAACCCATCGTCGTCCGGGAGATGACCGGTGGGCGGTATCAGCTCATCATGGGCGAGCGCCGCTGGCGCGCGAGCCAGCGGGCCGAACTGGCGACGATCCCCGCGATCGTCCGTCAGACCGAGGACGAGGACCTTCTCCGCGACGCCCTGCTCGAGAACATCCACCGGGTACAGCTCAATCCCCTGGAGGAGGCGGCCGCGTACCAGCAGCTGCTCGAAGAGTTCAACGTGACGCAGTCCGAGCTGGCCAACCGGATCGGGCGGTCCAGGCCCGCCATCACCAACAGCATCCGTCTCCTCCAGCTCCCCACGGCGGTTCAGCGCAGGGTGGCCGCAGGCGTCCTGTCCGCAGGGCACGCCCGCGCTCTTCTCGGGCTGGAGGCGGGTGCGGCCGCACAGGACGAGCTCGCCGCGAGGATCGTCGCCGAGGGCTTGTCGGTCCGAGCCACGGAAGAGATCGTCACTCTGGCCAACCGTGACGCCGGCGATGCCGAGGAGAAACCGAAGCCCGCCCCCCGCGGTCGTCGGAAGGACCCCGAACTCGAGGCGGTGGCCGGTCGGCTGTCCGACCGCTTCGAGACCTCGGTGTCGGTGACGATGGGTCGCCGCAAGGGCCGCATCACGATCGATGTCGGGGACGCGGACGACCTGGCGCGTGTCCTCTCTCTACTCGAGGGCGGGTCGACCGGTACGACACGATGATCTCGATCCGTTCGTTGGACCTGTCCGCCGTGGACCATCTCGGCCCGCGGGCCCGGCGTTGCGTCTATTGGCAGACGGACGGCGAGTCCACGAGTGGCTCCCCCGGCGATCCGGAGTTCGAGAAGGAGGCGTGGATCTCCCACGTCTCGCTCGAGTGGGGCGTGTGTGGACAGATCGCCCGGGCCGCCGACCGGCCCGCTGCGGCGGCGTTCTACGCGCCCCCGGGGATGATTCCCCGCGCGTCCTGCTTCCCGACCTCCCCGGTCGGCGCTGACGCGATCCTCCTGGCGGGGATGAGCGTCGAGGACAGCGCGCCCGCCGGAGTCCTCACCTCGCTCCTCGACGCCGTCGTGGTGGACCTGCGGAGTCGCGGGATCAAGGCCATCGAGGCGTTCGGAGTCACGTCCGAGGACACGGGCGAGATAGCGTCACGTGACACGTGCGGCGCGGACTCGTGTGTGCCGGCGACGAGCTTCCTCATCGAGCATGGGTTCACCATCATCGCGCCGCACGAGACCCATCCGAGGCTCCGCCTCGATATCCAGAGCGAGCACCTGTGGAAGGCGGATGTCGAGCGCGCGCTCGATCAACTGTTCGCGGAACACGGCTTCGCCACCCGCCGGGTCGGTGTCCTGTCGGGGGCGTCGGCTCGGGCGTGATGCCCGGCCGGCCGTGATGCCCGGACGGGCCGGGTGACGCGTGTGCGGGCCCAGCCCGCCGGGCTCAGCTACGCTGGCGCTGCTCGTAGTCGATGAGGTCGTCGACGGACATCGACCCGGTGGGATGGTCGTCCTCGTCGAGCAGATAGAGGCGCTTGACGCCCACGAGGATCGAATCGATGATCGTGTCCTGCGCGTCCCGGTCCCCCAGGATGGCGAGGTCGCCGGCGTTGTGGGCGTACCCGAGGTAGATCTGCACGGACGGCATCCGGGTCATCCGCAACAGGGGCCAGCTGCGGCCGTGCGTGCGGCAGTCCCGCAGCTCGGTGCGGCTGACGATCTCCCGCTGGATGAAGCCCGACAGCGCCTCGCCGAGCATGGACTCCGCGCCCAGCGAGTTACCGAAGTAGAAGGTCGCCACGCCGTTGCCCACGGGGTTGGGATGGCGGTCGAGCCGCAGAGAGATGACGAGGTCGGCGTTGAAGGCGTTGGCGATCTCCGCGCGCTCGGGATCGGTGGGGATCATGGCCTCGGGCCGCGAGAGGAAGACCTCCACGCCGGCCTGGTTCATCCGCTCGGAGAGTCGGCGGGTGATGTCCCACAGGAGCTCGGCATCCGTGATCGTTCCGTTCGGGGTCTCGATGCGGATCGGGTTCTCGGACCCGCTGGGGCCGGGATCGAGCACGATCCGCTTGCCGGCGAGCATCGGACCGGAGGTGCGGGCGCGCTCCTTCTCCACGAGGGACGCCATGTCGCCGCCCTTGAAGAGGGTCGAGAAGCGGTTGATGGTGTCGAGGGTCTCGGCGCCCACGACGCCGTCCGCCTCGAGGGCGCAGTCCCGCTGGAAGTCGGTGACCGCAGCGTGGGTGAGGGCGCCGAAGGTCCCGTCGACGAGACCGGCGTAGAAACCGAGCTCCCCGAGCCGGCGCTGGAGCTGGGCGACGTCGTCCCCGGCCATGGGCTTGGAGACGATGTAGCTCAGATCCCGCGTCCCCAGGACGTGGCTGGCGTCGTCGAGGGCGGCCTGGGTCGCCGGACCCACGATCCCGTCGGAGATCAGCCCACGGGCCTGCTGGAAGGCCAGAACGGCCGTCTCGAGATCGGCGTCGAACACCGCGTCGGTCCGGGCGAGGACCGAACCGGTCTCCGGCTCGGTGACCCCGACCGAATCGATGTTGTGAAGCAGGCCCATCCCAGCGAGGGTGGCCCGGATCGCGGCCACCTCGGGCCCGCGGTCACCACGCCTCCACGCCATGGGTTCCTCCCGCTCTCTCGAGTTACGTACTCGAATGAACTTACCGCCTCACCCACCCGAGTGCCGTTTCCGCGCCGCGCGGCGGGGGACGGCTCAGGGGGTCTCTCAGCAGCTTCTTGCGGGACCCTCAGGAACCCAGGACGTCGCTGAGCTCCGAGCGCAGGGCCGACTTGGACTTCGCGCCGGTGAGGCGCTTCACGGGCTGTCCCTCGGAGAACAGCAGGAGCGCGGGGATCGCGGTGATCTGGTACTCGGCGGCCAGCTCCTGGTTGGCCTCGACGTCCACCTTGGCGACGGTGAGCTTGTCGGCCTCGGCGCCCGCGAGTTCGTTGAGGACCGGCGCCATCATGGTGCACGGGCGGCACCAGGTGGCCCAGAAGTCCACGAGCACCGGCTTGGAGGCGCTGGCGGCGAGGACGGCGTCGGCGAAGTCGGCCTCGGTGACGTCGACGATGTTGGGGGTGTCGGCCATGATGGCGGTCCTTTCGGTGGAGGTTCGGGTGGCTGGGGTCAGGCCTGCTCGGCGAGCCAGCGCTCGGCGTCGATCGACGCCGAGCAGCCGGAACCGGCGGCGGTGATGGCCTGGCGGTAGCGCTTGTCGACGAGATCGCCGCAGGCGAAGACCCCGGGGATGGAGGTGGCGGTGGTCTGGCCGGTGAGGACGTAGCCGTCCTCGTCCACCTCGACCTGGTCGCGTACGAGCTCCGACCGCGGGTCGTGGCCGATCGCCACGAACATCGCGGCGGTCTCGAGCTCACTCGTCTCGCCGGTGACCGTGTTGCGCAGGCACAGCTTCTCGACCGAGCCGGTGCTGCCGGCGACGACCCGGTCGACGGTCGTGTTGAGGATGAAGGAGATCTTCTCGTTCTCGCGGGCACGCTCGAGCATGATCTTCGACGCGCGGAACTCCTCGCGGCGGTGGACGATGGTCACCGAGGAGCCGAACTTGGTGAGGAAGGTCGCCTCCTCCATGGCCGAGTCGCCGCCGCCGACCACCACGATCGGCTTGTCGCGGAAGAAGAAGCCGTCGCAGGTGGCGCACGAGCTGACGCCGCGGCCGAGGTACTCCTGCTCCCCCGGGACGCCGAGGTAGCGGGCGGCGGCGCCCATCGCGAGGATGACGGCGCGGGCGCGGTGCTCCTCCTCGCCGACCCGGACGATCTTCACGTCGCCGGCCAGGTCCATCGACGTCACGTCCTCCATCCGGAGGTCGGCACCGAACCGCTCGGCCTGCTCACGCATCTGCATCATGAGGTCCGGGCCCATAATCCCCTCGGCGAAGCCGGGGAAGTTCTCCACGTCCGTGGTGGTCATGAGTGCACCGCCGAACTGGGAGCCCTCGAACACCACCGGCTTGAGCTCGGCCCGCGCGGAGTAGATGGCGGCGGTGTACCCGGCCGGGCCGGATCCGACGATGATGACGTCGTGGACGGTGTCGGTCATGAGTTCTCGGGGCTCCTCGGGGTGGGCGGTCGATGGGAGAGTGACGGACCTGCACCACCGTGGTCAGGCCTTCTCACAAGGCCACAACACGCGGGTGGTCCGGCTTGTTCCCCCAGTGTCCCCGGTCTCCCCCTCACGCGGTGAGGGTGACCCCCTCGAGGAGGACGGCGAGCTTGGCGCGGCCGCGCGCGCACCGGCTCTTGATGGTGCCCGGGGGGACGTTGAGCAGGTGGCTGGCCTCGGCCACGGTGCACCGCAACATGTCGACGACGACGACGGCGTCGCGCTGATCGTCGGGCAGTGCCGCCAGCGCCTCGGCGACGATGATCGCGTAGGCGGGGTCCTGGTGGAAGTGGTCGCGCAGGGTGACCTGCTCGTGCAGTGACGGGGTGAGCTGCGTGTGGGTGCGCAGGCGTTGGGCGCGCATCTTGTCCAGGCACGCGTTGACCACGATCCGGTAGAGCCATCCCTGGACGGGGCAGGCGTGCTGGAACGTGTCCGCCTTGCGGTATGCCGAAACGAGGGCCTCCTGGAGGGCCTCCGCGGCGTCATCGCGGTTGAACGACGTCCGGATGGCCAGCCGCCACAGGTAGTCGTAGTGACGGCGGACGAGCGCGGAGAACGCGTCCGGGTCGCCGGCGACGTGCGCGTCGATCAACTCGGCATCGGTCAGCGGGGACTCCGCCCGCAGGGGCGCACGCGTCGTCGCCGGGCCGGGGGTGACGGTGGCACCGGTGTTCACGGGCGTCACGGTAACCCGGTGAGTCGTCGGGTGGGGGTGTCACCTGGCGCCGGGCGGGACGGCCGGCGGGGTCAGCGGGTGAGCTCGACCTCGGTGATCTCGGCGTCGTAGGCCTGGGCACCGGACGTGCCGAGCCGGGTGATCCACACGAGCAGGTACTGCGTCTCCTCGGGCTCGTCGATCGTCACGGTCGCCTCGCCGCCGCGGACGGTCCCCGTGCCGAGCCGGGTGGTCTCGTCCAGGGAGGTCGGCGTCGCGGTGGGCGACGAGCGCACCTCGAAGCGCACGTCGTCGTCCTCGGAATGCAGGACGACCCGCCGGACCTCCTGCTCGTCGTCGAGGGTGAACATCAGCCCGATGCCCGGTTTGTAGGCCGACGGCGCGTCACCGATCTGTGCGCGGTAGGTGTCGCTCGACCACGAGGTCGAGGGGTCACCGTCGGCCACGTTCGGCGCGCTCGCCGAGTTCTCCGCCGTGCCGGCCGAGGACGCCGGCTGCCAGGCCGTCACGGTCGAGACCTCGACCGGGGTGTCCGGGGTGTCCTGCTCGGTCTCCTCGGCGTCCGCGTCCGTACCCGCCGGGTCCTCCGGCGCGGGCTCGGTGGTCTGGGAGGCACGGCTGGCCTGGGCGGCCCGCTCGATCGCGTCGAGCTGCTGCGACAGCGGGGTGTCGCTGCTCGTGCCGCCGAAGCCGCCGAGCATCCAGGTGAGGATCAGCCCGATCACCACGACCGCCGCGGCGGAGGTGCCCGCCATGATCTGCCAGCGCCGCTTCTGCGTCTCCGGGTCCGGCTCGGAGTCCGACCCGTCGTAGGTCCCGGAGTACGGCGCCGCGTACGCCGCGCCCGCGGGAGGCACGACGGCACTCCCGGTGGACGGGACGCCCGCCGGGTCCGGGCCCATCGGGCGGGCGATCCGCGCGGCGCGCACCGGCCCGCCGACGCGGTCGGCAACCATGGATCTCACGGTG
>NZ_JAALDU010000098.1 GCF_014145015.1 Dietzia sp. E1
AACACACTGTTGAGTTCTCAAACAACACCCACACACCATCCACGCCCAGCCACAACGACCAGACAGCTTCCGGGGTGATCGCCGCCCCTTTCGAGGCAACTTCTCCAACTTAGCGGTCTCGCTTCACCGTGTCAAACCGGCTTGGCGCTCCCACTTGCTGGAGCCTGTCTCCTCGGGCGGCTCGGGCCTCTCGGTCCGGGCTGCTCTCGGCGACGTCCAATAAGTTACGCAGGCGTGAACGGAAACGCAAACTCGCAGGTCAACCCCGCTAACGGCCGACGGCGCCGGCACGAGCCGGCGCCGTCGTCGTCGGCAGGCGCGGATCAGCTGATGCGGACGCCGGCGAAGCTCTTCTTGCCACGCCGCAGGACCAGCCATCCACCGTGGAGGAGGTCACCGGAGGACGGCGTCCACTCGGGGTCCGAGACCCGCTCGTTGTTGACGTACGCGCCCCCTTCACCGACCGCACGCCGAGCAGCACCCTTGCTCTCGCTCAGCCCGGAGGCCACAAGGAGGTCGACGATGGTCGTCGGGCTGCCCGGGGCGATCTCCACAGCGCCGGCGTCCTCGAGCGCCGCTGCGAGCGTCGCCTCGTCGAGCCCGCCGAGCTCGCCTCGGCCGAACAGGGCCTGCGCGGCGGCCTGGACGGATTCCGTCGCGGCCACGCCGTGCACGAGCGTCGTCATCTCCTCGGCGAGGCGCTTCTGCGCCGCACGCAGGTGGGGCTTGTCGCGGGTCGACGCCTCGAGCTCGTCGATCTCCTCACGCCCGAGGAAGGAGAACCACCGCAGGTAGCGCACGACGTCCGCGTCGGCGGTGTTGAGGAAGTACTGGTACCAGGTGTACGGGCTCGTCATGGACGGGTCCAGCCACAGGCTGCCGCCTCCGGTGGACTTGCCGAACTTCTTGCCGTCGGCGGAGGTCACGAGGGGGACCGTCATGGCGTGAACCGTCTCGCCGTCCACCCGCCGGTTGAGGTCGACACCGCCGATGATGTTCCCCCACTGGTCGGAGCCACCCAGCTGCAGCGTGCACCCCATGTTGCGGCGCAGCTGCAGGAAGTCGTTCGCCTGGAGCAGCATGTAGGAGAACTCGGTGAACGAGATGCCCTCGCCCTCGAGGCGACGCTTGACGGTGTCGCGGCCGAGCATCGTGTTGAGCGAGAAGTGTTTACCGACGTCGCGCAGGAACTCGATGACCGACATGTGCCCGGTCCACTGCATGTTGTTCACGACCCGCGCACCGGTGGGTCCCTCGGTGAGGTCGACGAACAGCTCCAGCTGACCGGCGATCCGCTCGGTCCACTCGGCGACGGTGTCGGAGGTGTTCATGACGCGCTCCCCCACCTCGCGGGGGTCGCCGATCATCCCGGTGGCGCCGCCGGCGAGGACGATGGGCCGGTGCCCGGCCAGCTGGAACCGGCGCAGGGTCAGCAACGGGATGAGGTGCCCGGCGTGCAGGCTCGGACCGGTCGGGTCGAACCCGCAGTAGAGCGAGACCGTCCCCGCGTCGAGGTGGGTGCGCAGCGCGTCCAGGTCGGTCGACTGGGCGATCAGCCCACGCCACTGCAGTTCATCGAGGATGTTGTTGGTCACGACCGTCATTGTCCCCCATCGGTGCGACCGGCCACCACGGGGCGGGTGACCTGCGGGGCGCGTGGGCTCCGCCGGTAGGCGGAGACCTCCCGCGCGCCGGCGAGCCAGAACCGCCAGGGGCGGTCCGTCTCGCGGGAGACCCCGACGCGCGGACCGGAGCGGATGTGGTCGTCGGCAACCGGCGCGGGTCGGAAACGGATCGACGACGAGGGGTCCAACACGTCGGTGCCCCGCATCGACAGATCGATGCCGAGCGTGCGTCCGAGGTTGCCGGGACCGCGGGCGATGCGCTCCGCCGGGATGCCGGGCCGGCGGGTCTCCACGGTCTCGTGGCCCCCCACCACGCGGGCCGCACGGAGGAGCACACCCCCTCCCTCACCCTGAGGTCGGCAGGTGATGTTCACGCACTGGTGCAACCCGTGGCTCAGGTACACGTACAGGTGACCGGCGTCGCCGAACATCACCTCGTTGCGAGCCGTACGACCCGGCCACGTATGGGCCGCCGCGTCGGGGAACGCCGAATCGGCGGGCCCGCCGTACGCCTCGACCTCCATCACGCGCACCGAGACCGTGTCGTGCGTGAGGATCCCGCCGAGAAGCGACCGCGCCGCCTCGTCCGGGGACGACTCGCGCAACAACTCCCGGAACCGCTCGCCACCCGTGTCGTCGTCACTCGTGGCGTCGCGGTCGGCCCCGGACGCGCCCGCCGGAGGAGTCACTCCGCGGGCGTGCCGCCCGACCGGGCGACGAGGTCCGCGTGCTCGGCGTCGTCGACCTGCCGGGACTCGTCGACCAGCAGGACGGGGATGCCGTCGTCGATCCGGTAGGCCCGGCGCAGCCGCGGGTTGTACAGCGTCTCCCCGTCGACCAGGAGGAGGGGGCCCTTGTCCTCGGGACAGGCGAGGATCTCGAGCAGACGTGCGTCAATGACGGACATGCGTCTCACCCTACCCACGCGGCGAACCGGTCACGGACCTCGCCCAACCGCCGGCGTTGCTCCGCCACCGCCTCCCCCGCGGTCCCGCCACGGGCGTTCCTCGACGCGACCGAGCCGGTCACGGTGAGGACCTCGCGCACCTCGGGCGTGAGCGCGGGGTCCACGGCCGCCAACTCGTCGTCGTCCAACTCGTCCAGCCCCACGCCGCGGCTCTCGGCCACCCGCACGCACTCACCGGCCGCCTCGTGCGCGACCCGGAAGGGGACGCCCTGGCGGACCATCCACTCCGCGATGTCCGTGGCCAGCGTGTACCCGGCCGGCGCCAGTTCGGCGAGTCGCTCGGGATGGAACTCGAGCGTGCCGACGAGCCCCGCCATCGCGGGCAGGAGCAGGTCCAGCTGCGCGACGGAGTCGAAGACCGGCTCCTTGTCCTCCTGCAGGTCCCGGTTGTAGGCCAACGGCTGCGCCTTGAGGGTCGCGAGCAACCCGGTGAGGTTGCCGATGAGCCGTCCCGTCTTACCGCGCATCAGCTCCGCGACGTCCGGGTTCTTCTTCTGCGGCATGATCGAGCTGCCCGTCGACCACTCGTCGGCGAGCGTGACGTACCCGAACTCCGGGGTAGACCAGGCGATGATCTCCTCCGCCAGGCGGGAGAGGTCGACCGCGATTTGTGCGAGCACATAGGACGCCTCGGCCGCGAAGTCCCTCGAACTCGTGGCGTCGATCGAATTGTCCGCCGCATGGTCGAATCCCAGCTCCGCGGCGATCGCGTCCGGGTCCAAGCCGAGCGAGGACCCGGCCAGCGCACCCGACCCGTACGGCGACACCGCCAGCCGGCGGTCCAGATCCCGGATCCTGTCGAGGTCGCGCAGCAGCGGCTGCGCGTGCGCCAGCAGCTGATGGGAGAGCAGCACCGGCTGTGCGGCCTGGAAGTGGGTCTTGCCCGGCATGATCGTCTCGGGGTGGGCGTCGGCCTGCGCGACGAGGGCGTCGACCACGTCGAGCACGCCCGCCGCCACCGCGCGGACCGCGTCGCGGAGCCACATCCGGAAGAGGGTGGCGACCTGGTCGTTGCGCGAGCGGCCGGCCCGCAGCCGTCCGCCGACCTCGGGACCGACCCGGTCGATCAGCCCGCGTTCGAGGGCGCCGTGGACGTCCTCGTCCGACTCGGCCGGGACGAACGCGCCGGAGTCGACGTCCGCGGCGAGGCGATCCAGGCCGTCGAGCATCGCGTCCAGATCCGGGCCGGTGAGCAGACCCGCCCGGTGCAGCACCCGGGCGTGCGCCTTGGACGCCCGGATGTCGTACGGCGCCAGCTCCCAGTCGAAATGGGTGGACTTGCTCAGGGCTGCCATGGCCTCCGCCGGGCCGCCGGCGAACCGGCCGCCCCACAGGGCGCCGGTGTTGGTCCTGTGCCTGTCGTCCCCGGTCGCCCGCCCGCGGTCGCTCTGCTCGGCACTCACAGGCCGAGGTCCCGCTTGGCGGCGATCTTGGAGCTCAGACCGTGCAGGTTGACGAAGCCCTTCGCGTAGCTCTGGTCGAACGAGTCGCCCTCGTCGTAGGTCGCGAGATTGAAGTCGTACAGCGAGGAGTCGGAGCGGCGGCCGTTGACGGTGATCGACCCGCCGTGCAGGACCATCCGGATGTCGCCCGACACGTGCTGCTGGGTGTTGTCGATGAAGGCGTCCAGCGCGTACTTCAGGGGCGAGAACCACAGTCCGTCGTAGACCGCGTTCGACCACTCGTCCGAGACGCCGGACTTGTAGCGGGCGAGCTCACGCTCGAGGGTGACGTCCTCGAGGGCCTTGTGCGCGGTGATGAGGATCATCGCGCCCGGCGCCTCGTACACCTCACGGCTCTTGATGCCCACCAACCGGTCCTCGACCATGTCGAGACGGCCCACGCCCTGCGCACCGCCGCGGCGATTGAGCTCCTCGATCGCCTCGAGGACGGTGACCTTGCGACCGTCGATGGCGACCGGCACGCCCTCGGAGAAGGTCACGGTGACCTCGTCGGGGGCGGCGAAGTTGATGGTCGGGTCCTCGGTGTAGTCGTAGACGTCCTTGGTGGGGGCGTTCCACAGGTCCTCGAGGAAGCCGGTCTCCACGGCGCGACCCCACACGTTCTGGTCGATCGAGAACGGCGACTTCTTGGTGACGTTGATCGGGATCTCGTTCTTCTCGGCGAACTCGATCGCCTTCTCGCGGGTCCACGCGTAGTCGCGGACCGGCGCGATCACGTCGAGATCCGGTGCCAACGCGCCGAAGCCGACCTCGAAGCGGACCTGGTCGTTGCCCTTGCCGGTGCAGCCGTGCGCCACGGACGTGCCGCCGTGCATCTTCGCCGCGGTGACGAGATGCTTGACGATGAGGGGACGGGAGATCGCCGACACCAGCGGGTACTGCCGCATGTAGAGACCGTTGGCCTTGATGGTGGGGGCGCAGTACTCCTCGGCGAACTCGTCGCGGGCGTCCACGACGATCGACTCGACGGCGCCGCAGTCCAGCGCGCGCTGGCGCACGACGTCCATGTCCTCGCCACCCTGGCCGAGGTCGATGGCGACGGCGACGACCTCGGCACCGGTCTCCTTGCCGATCCAGCTGATGGCGACGGAGGTGTCGAGTCCGCCGGAGTAGGCGAGGACGACGCGATCGGACATGGTGTTCTCCTTGGTGTGTGCTGTGGGTCTGTGGGTCTGGGTGTGCGGCTCGTCCGCGGGTCGCCCGCTCAGAGCTGGCGTCGGGCCAGCGCGGCGAGTCGGTCCGCGAGTTCTGCTCCGGAGACGGGTTCGCGGGCCATCACGAATATGGTGTCATCCCCGGCGATGGTGCCGACGACGTCGTCCGGGTTGGCGCGGTCCAGGGCGCTGGCGAGGAAGTTGGCGGCCCCCGGCGGGGTGCGCAGGACCGCGATGTTGCCGCTGTGATCGGCGGACACGAGCAGCTCGCCGAGCAGCTTGGCCAGCCGGTCGGTGCCCCCGGGGATGCCCGGGACGTGGCTCCCGTCCTCCGGGATGACGTAGCGGCCCGCTCCCCCGTCGGCGGCGCGGAGCTTGACGGCACCGAGCTCGTCCAGATCACGGCTGAGGGTGGCCACCGCGACCGCGATGCCCTCCTCTGCCAGCGCCTCGGCGAGCTCGGTCTGGCTGCGGACCGGGCGGCGCCGGAGGATCTCGGTGATCCGGGCGTGCCGCACCGTCCGACTCACGGCGCCGACCGAGGTCACGCCCGCTCCAGGAGCCAGACGAGCAGTGCCTTCTGGGCGTGGAGCCGGTTCTCCGCCTCGTCGAACACCCGGCTGCGGGGACCGTCGATGACGTCGGCGGAGATCTCCTTGCCCCGGTACGCCGGCAGGCAGTGCAGGACGATCACGTCGTCGGAGGCCCGGTCCACCGCCTCCTGGCCGAGCCGGTAGTCGGCCAGGTCGCGCAGGCGGTCGGTCGCGGAGTCCTCCATGCCCATCGACACCCAGGTGTCGGTGATGAGTACGTCGGCTCCCTCGACCGCCGAGTCGACGTCGGTGGTGATGTGAACCGATCCGCCGGTGGCCTCCGCGATCCGCTCGGCGTCGGCCACCACCTGACCGGAGGGCTGATACCCGTCGGGGGCGGCGATGGTGATGTGGATGCCGGCCGTGGCGAACCCGAGCAGGTAGGAGTGGCCCATGTTGTTGGCCCCGTCGCCGAGGTACACGGCCCGCAGGCCCGCCGTGTGGCCGAAGTTCTCCCGGATGGTGAGGAGGTCCGCGAGGATCTGGCAGGGGTGGAACTCGTCGCTCAGCGCGTTGACGACCGGGACGTCCGAGTGCGCGGCGAGTTCGACGAGCCCGTCCTGCGAGTACGTCCGCCACACGATCGCCTCGACGTAGCGGGACATCACCCTCGCGGTGTCCTCCAGTGTCTCGCCCTTGCCCATCTGGGTGGAACCGGACTCGACGACGATCGCGTTCCCGCCCAGGTGCGCGATCCCGGCGTCGAAGGAGAAACGCGTGCGCGTCGACGTCTTGTCGAAGATCACGGCGACGGAGCGGGGGCCCTCCAGCGGGCGCGCGGAGAACGGCTCGGACTTGAGCTGCAGCGCGAGGTCCAGGACGGCGGCCTGCTCGGCGGGGCTCAGGTCGTCGTCGCGCAGGAAGTGGCGTACCGAGCGGGAGGGCGCGGGCGCACCGGTCATGACGAGGACTCCTTCTGGGACGCGGTGTCAAGGATCGCGGGCAGGGCGGAGACGAACTCGGCGGCCTGCCCCTCGGTGAGGATGAGCGGCGGGGCGAGCCGGACGACGTCGGCGGTCGTGGCCCCCACGAGATAGCCGGCCCCCCGCGCGGCCTCCTCCACGGACCTGGCCACCGGGGCGGTGAGCACCATGCCGAGCAGCAGCCCCCGTCCCCGCACGTGGTCGATCAGCGGATGATCGAGGCACTCGATCTCCGCGGAGATGACCTTGCCGAGCCGGTCGACGTGCGCCACGAGGTCATCGGACTCGATCGTGTCGAGCACGGCGAGCGCGGCGGCGCACGAGACCGGATTACCTCCGAAGGTCGTCCCGTGCTGGCCTGCGGTGAGCAGCTCACCGGCCGCGCCGATCCCGAGGCACGCGCCGATCGGCAGCCCGCCGCCGAGCCCCTTGGCGAGGGTGATCACGTCGGGCACCACCCCCGCCTTGCGGGAGGCGAACATCGCGCCGGTCCGGGCGATCCCGGTCTGGACCTCGTCGACGATCATGAGGACGCCGTGCTCCGTGCACAACGCGCGGACGTCGGCGAGGAAGCCCTCAGGCGGTTCGACGACGCCGCCCTCGCCCTGCAGCGGCTCGAGGAGCACGGCGGCGGTGTCAGCGGGGTCCTTCTCCACCAGTGCGGTGAGGGCGTCGATGTCGCCGTACGGATAGAACTCGACGCCGGCCGGCATCGGCTCGAACGGTTCGCGTTTGGCGGGCTGGCCGGTCATCGCCAGCGCGCCCATGGTCCGACCGTGGAAGCCGTTCTCGGCGGCGAGGATCCTCGAACGCCCGGTGCGGCGCGCGATCTTGAACGCGGCCTCGTTGGCCTCGGCGCCCGAGTTGCAGAAGAACGCCCTCACCGGCTCGTCCACCGCCAGCAGGGACTCGAGCCGCTCCGCGAGCTCGACGACCGTCGGGTGCACGTACAGGTTCGACACGTGCCCCAGCTCGGCGACCTGCCGGCCGACCGCGTCGACGATCGCGGGATGCGCGTGGCCGAGCGAGTTGACCGCGATACCGCCGAGCAGGTCGGTGTACTCGCGGCCGTCGGCACCGACGACGGTGGCACCGCGTCCCGAGACCAGCTCGAGCGGCGGGGTGCCGTAGTTGCGCATCAGGGCGGTGTCCCACCTCGAGGTGAGGGTGGGGGTGGTCTTCTCGCTCACGCGTGGTCTCCTGCCGGTATGCGGGTCTCGTGATCGCCCTCGGTCACCATCGTCCCGATGCCGCCCTCGGTGAGGATCTCCAGCAGCACGGAGTGCTCGACACGGCCGTCGATGACGTGGGCGGCGCGCACGCCGCCCTGCACGGCGCGCAGGCAGGCCTCCATCTTGGGGACCATCCCGCTCTCCAGCGACGGGAGCAGGCGCTCCAGGGGCCGGGTGCCCAGGTGGGTCACCAGGGAGGAACGGTCGGGCCAGTCCGTGTACAGCCCCTCGACGTCGGTGAGGACGACGAGCTTCTCCGCCTCCAGGGCCGAGGCGAGCGCACCCGCGGCGGAGTCGGCGTTGATGTTGTGGACGGTCCCGTCGGCGTCGGGGGCGATGGTCGAGACCACGGGGATCCGCCCGGCCTCGATGAGGTCGAGCACCGCGCGCGGGTCGACGGATTCGACGTCTCCGACGAGTCCGATGTCGGTGGGCCGACCGTCGACCATCGCGGTCCGTCGGACGGCGGTGAACAGGCCGGCGTCCTCGCCGGAGATGCCGACCGCGTACGGACCGTGCGCGTTGATCAGGCCGACGAGTTCACGACCGACCTGCCCGAACAGCACCATGCGCACCACGTCCATCACCTCGGGGGTGGTGACCCGGAACCCGCCGCGGAACTCCCCCTCCATCCCCAGCCGCGTGAGCATCGACGTGATCTGAGGGCCCCCGCCGTGGACGACGACGGGCTTGAGGCCGCAGGTGCGCAGGAAGACCATGTCGGCGGCGAAGGCCTTCTTGAGCTCGTCGTCGATCATCGCGTTGCCGCCGTACTTCACCACGACGATCTTGTCGTGGAACTTCTGCAGCCACGGCAGCGCCTCGGCGAGGACGTGCGCGCGGACGAACGGCGTCAGCTCGGTGGACCCGTCGTTCATCGCTGTGGTCATGTCAGGCCTCTCCGGGCTGGTCGGGGATGGTCAGGGCGAGATGGACGTCGGCGCCGCCGCGGTGGCGGAACCGGAACTCGACGCCGTCGGCCGTGGGCGCCGGCTCGGGCAGCGGCGAGTGCTCGGTGTCCGGCCGGAAGACGAGGACCTCGATAGGGCCGACCTGCGACCCGGACGCCGCGGCCAGCGACTCGGCGACGCTCTCGGCGACGAGGTGTGCAGCGGTGAAATCGGCGGCCGTGTCCCCGGCGCCGGCATCTCCGATCAACACCACGGCGCGGGTGGCGGGGACCTGTGCGCAGCGCGCGCTCCACTGGAGTTCGCCGGCCAGCGCCGCCTCGGACACGCCCGGCGCGGAGATGTCGAGCCGGGCCGCGGTGCCGACCGGCGCCCACCAGGACACGCTCCCGGGATCGTCGATGTACGTCCGTCGGACGAGGCCGCGCAGGTCCTCGCCCGGGACGGAGCCGTCCGCGCCGGCCGGTCCGGCGCCGGTCACGGGGCGAGACCGACCGTGCCGAGCCCGTCGGTCTCGGGCAGGCCGAGAGCGAGGTTCATCGACTGGATCGCCCCGCCGGCGGTGCCCTTGGCGAGGTTGTCGATCGCGGCGGTGAACACCGCGCGGCCCGCGCGCTCGTCCACCTCGATGCCCAACTGCACGGCGTTGGATCCGAGCACGGAGGCGGTCATGGGCTGCACGCCGGCGGGCAGGAGATGGACGAACGGTTCGTCTCCGAACGCCTCCGTGTAGACCGCGCGCAGCTCGGCGGCGCCGGCCGTGGTGGGGGCCACGGCGGTGGTGAGGATGCCGCGTGCCATCGGCGCGAGAACCGGGGTGAAGCTCAACGACACCTCCTCGTCGGTGACCGACCGGAGGTTCTGGAGGATCTCCGGGGTGTGCCGGTGGGTGGTGACGCCGTACGCCTTGACCGAGCCCATGACCTCCGAGGCCAGCATGGGGACCTTGGCGGACTTGCCGGCGCCGGACGCGCCGGTGACGGAGACGATCGTGATGGCCGAGGCGTCGATCAGCTTCGCCGCGACGGCCGGGAACAGCGCGAGCGTGGCCCCGGTGGGAAAACACCCGGGCACGGCGACACGGCGGGTGGACCGCAGCGCCTCGCGCGCCCCCGGCAGCTCGGGGAGCCCGTACGGCCACGACCCGGCGTGCTCGGAACCGTAGTAGCCCGTCCAGTCCTCGGCGCTGGAGAGCCGGAAGTCCGCGCCGAGGTCGACGACGAGGACGTCCGGCCCCAGCTGCTCGGCGATCGCCGCGGAGTGCCCGTGGGGCAGGCCGAGCACCACCACGTCGTGGCCCGCGAGGGACTGCGCGTCGGTCTCCGCCAGGACCCGATCGGCCAGCGGCAGCAGGTGCGGGTGGTGCTCACCCAGCGCCTGACCGGCGTTCGACCCGGCGGACAGGGTGCCCAGCTCGAGTTCACCCGACACGTAGGCCGGGTGCCCCAGGAGGAGGCGGAGGAACTCCCCTCCCGCGTATCCCGAAGCACCTGCGACCGCTACCTTGATTGCCATGCGCACGAGTATGCACGAGGTTGCAATCTTTTGCACGTGGGGGGGTCAGGCCCCCAGCTGGCGCCGTCCCCCCGCGAACCGGCGCTGCCCCAGGTCCACCGAGCCGCCCACCCGGCGCCCCTCCTCTATCCCGGACATGCCGACCCGTCGGCGGGTGCCGCGCACCGCGGTCGGGAACCGGCGGCGCAGCTCCGCGTCCGCCCGCTGAGCGTCCGAACGGAGGACGATCCCCGCCCCGGCCGCGTCGCGACTCCCGGCGACGGCGCCCTGCTCGGCG
>NZ_JAALDU010000009.1 GCF_014145015.1 Dietzia sp. E1
AAAGGTGTTTGTGTGTAAGTCCTCGGCCGATTAGTACCGGTCACCTGCACGCATTGCTGCGCTTCCAGTTCCGGCCTATCAACCCCATGGTCTGTGGGGGGCCTTAACCACGCGAAGGTGGTGAGAAACCTCATCTTGGAACAGGCTTCCCGCTTAGATGCTTTCAGCGGTTATCCCTTCCGAACGTAGCTAACCAGCGATGCTCCTGGTGGAACAACTGGCACACCAGAGGTTCGTCCGTCCCGGTCCTCTCGTACTAGGGACAGCCTTCCGCAAGTTTCTTACGCGCGCGGCGGATAGAGACCGAACTGTCTCACGACGTTCTAAACCCAGCTCGCGTGCCGCTTTAATGGGCGAACAGCCCAACCCTTGGGACCTACTCCAGCCCCAGGATGCGACGAGCCGACATCGAGGTGCCAAACCATCCCGTCGATATGGACTCTTGGGGAAGATCAGCCTGTTATCCCCGGGGTACCTTTTATCCGTTGAGCGACACCGCTTCCACATGCCGGTGCCGGATCACTAGTCCCGACTTTCGTCCCTGCTCGACGTGTCAGTCTCACAGTCAAGCTCCCTTGTGCACTTGCACTCAACACCTGATTGCCATCCAGGCTGAGGGAACCTTTGGGCGCCTCCGTTACTCTTTGGGAGGCAACCGCCCCAGTTAAACTACCCACCAGGCACTGTCCCTAACCCAGATCATGGGCCGAGGTTAGACGTCCAATACGATCAGAGTGGTATTTCAACAACGACTCCACACACACTGGCGTGCATGCTTCACAGTCTCCCACCTATCCTACACAAACCGAATCGAACGCCAATACCAAGCTATAGTAAAGGTCCCGGGGTCTTTTCGTCCTGCCGCGCGTAACGAGCATCTTTACTCGTAATGCAATTTCGCCGAGTCTGTGGTCGAGACAGCAGAGAAGTCGTTACGCCATTCGTGCAGGTCGGAACTTACCCGACAAGGAATTTCGCTACCTTAGGATGGTTATAGTTACCACCGCCGTTTACTGGGGCTTAAATTCTCAGCTTCGCCTTGCGGCTAACCGGTCCTCTTAACCTTCCAGCACCGGGCAGGCGTCAGTCCGTATACATCGACTTACGTCTTCGCACGGACCTGTGTTTTTAGTAAACAGTCGCTTCTCTCTGGTCTCTGCGACCACCCCCAGCTCCCACCGCAAAGGGTGTTCACCGGGCGTGGTCCCCCTTCTCCCGAAGTTACGGGGGCATTTTGCCGAGTTCCTTAACCACAGTTCTCTCGATCGCCTTGGTATTCTCTACCTGACCACCTGTGTTGGTTTGGGGTACGGGCCGTGTATGAACTCACTAGAGGCTTTTCTCGGCAGCATAGGATCACTGAATTCCCCACAACGGGTACGCATCAAGTCTCAGCCTTTGGTGTGACACGGATTTGCCTGTTGTCACGGCCTACACTCTTACACCAGTACAACCACTGACTGGCCCAGCTACCTTCCTGCGTCACCCCATCGCTTGGCTACTACCAGATCAGGTCCCGCGCATCCCCACCACGTACACCGAAGTGTCTCTAGGTGGTTCAGGGCGGTTAGTATCACTGATTCACCATGGGCGCGCATACACGGGTACGGGAATATCAACCCGTTGTCCATCGACTACGCCTGTCGGCCTCGCCTTAGGTCCCGACTCACCCTGGGCAGATTAGCTTGACCCAGGAACCCTTGGTCATCCGGCGGACGAGTTTCTCACTCGTCATTCGCTACTCATGCCTGCATTCTCACTCGTGTGGCCTCCACACCTGGATCACTCCGGCGCTTCTATGGCCACACGACGCTCCCCTACCCACCCACACACCTGCCCGGAGGAGGTTATTGTGTGAGTGCCGCGGCTTCGGCGGTGTACTTGAGCCCCGCTACATTGTCGGCGCAGGACCACTTGACCAGTGAGCTATTACGCACTCTTTCAAGGGTGGCTGCTTCTAAGCCAACCTCCTGGCTGTCTCAG